>NZ_JAIQZM010000010.1:72608-198655 GCF_023333595.1 Argonema galeatum A003/A1 | reverse complement strand
GGGACTAGGGGAAGAAGTGTTTAGAATCAAGGGTTTCGGGAATTGAGAATGTCCTAACCGCCTTGGCGGTTGCTATAAGAGAAAATAATCAAACAAAAACAGCGCTCGCCTGAAATATTTCAGGCGAGCGCTGTTTTTGTTTGTTTATTGAATAGGACTACAAAAAACAGACCTTTTCTCTTTCAACAATGCCAAACTAATTTGGCTTGCCACCTAACCACAGTACCCAAGTCGGGTAATTTCACCCGATCCCTTCGATGACCGGATGGAAGTAGAATGCCAGCCCCAAAACCGTATAAGCCGCTAACAGCAGTGTGCCTTCCAGCCAATTCGATCGCCCATCGGAACTAATCGAATTAGCAATCAACACCGCCACAACTACCGCCACCAATTCAAACGGATTGAAATCCAAATCCATTGGTTTGTGCAGCACCCAGCCAGTCAGAACTAAAAAAGGAGCCACAAACAAAGCAATTTGCAGACTTGAACCCAGCGCCACCGAAACCGAAAGATCCATCTTATTTTTCATCGCCACAGTAACAGCGGTGGTGTGTTCGGCGGCATTGCCAATGATGGGGACAAGGATCACCCCGGTAAACAAAGTTGTTAGCCCTAGACGGGATGTCGCTTCTTCCAGGGTGCTAACTAGCAGTTCCGACTCCACCGCTACCGCCAGGGTGCAGGCTAATAGTACTCCCGCCCACAGCTTGAGATTCACTTTGTGTTGCGGTGGTTGATCGGGGGCGAGATTCGCTTCTGCTAACTCTTGAGGGTCCATCTCCGCCAAGCCCGCATCGTAGAGATAGGCGTGAGTTTTCATAGAAAACAGCAGCGTCAGCCCGTAGACGAGGATTAATACGATCGCAACCCAGTCAGAAAGGCTTTGAATTGCGCCTTCATCAATCCCGCTAGAGGTGTAGTTTACCGCCGTCGGTAGCAACATGGCAATTACAGCCAGGTTCATCGCCGAAGCATTAACGCGGGCGACAATCGGCTGAAATTCTTGTTCCTTGTAGCGCAGACCTCCCAACAGCATGGAAAGTCCCATCACCAGGAGTAAGTTGCCGATAATCGAACCTGTAATACTGGCTTTGACCACATCGATCAATCCAGCATTGAGGGCGACAATACCGATAATCAATTCCGTGGCGTTGCCAAAGGTGGCATTTAGGAGTCCCCCCAGGGATGGGCCAATGACGACAGCGACTTCTTCGGTTGCTGTACCCATCCAGGCTGCAAGGGGTACTATGGCTAGTGCCGATGTGATGAAGATGGTCAGCGATCCCCAATGCAGGAAGTGTGCAGCAATGGAAATCGGGATGAACACCAATAAGGCTAAGAAGATATTGTCTTTGGTCAGCATCAAATTAACGGTGTTTTTTGCGATCGATTCCGCTGGGAGGTTGAAATTTCACAATTCCCAGACGGCGCTTAGTGATAGTCAGAATCTAGGATACTCGCTTGCTTAGGTTGTGCAGGGTAGGAAAAATAGTGTATTTTTCTCTTCTGGCATTCCTCGGCTTCCTACTTGGGACGGATGAGTTACATAATATTTCATTTGTTTAATTTTTAGTTGTAACTATCGCTGCGATCGCTCAAGTTTCGTTAACTTACGTTAAATCGTCGTCCCAGCGCCCTAGATTTTGCAGTTAAATCAAAAAAGCTGCAAGTAAACCCCCCCCTTGGTAGATGCTTTTACCCTTGATAGCAAGCACTTAGTCATTGGTCAGTTGTCAGTTGTCAGTTGTCAGTTGTCAGTGGTGATTCTCTCCCCCACTCTCCCACTCTTCCCCTCTTCCCCTAGCCCCTAGCCCCTAGCCCCTAGCCCCTCTCTTCCCCTAGCCCCTAGCCCCTAGCCCCTAGCCCCTCTCTTCCCCTAGCCCCTAAAAAAATATGTCAGTTTTTGTTGAGGACGTAGAATCGGTCAGCCTTGCGCCTCTAGCACCTCCAGAACAAGCTCAGAGCGATCGCCCGCAGATTACAGGCGTTTTCGTCACCGTCCACGGCCATTTCTACCAACCTCCACGTGAAAACCCTTACCTAGATGCGATCGAGCGTCAGCCTAGCGCGGCTCCTTTTCATAATTGGAACGAGCGAATTCACCACGAGTGCTATCGCCCCAATGCTTTTGCAAGGGTGTTAAACGATGGCGGCGAACTCGTGGGGATCGTCAATAACTACGAGTACATGAGCTTTAATATCGGCCCGACGCTGATGTCGTGGCTGGAACGCTACGATGTCGAGGTTTATCAGCGGATTTTAGAGGCTGACCGCAAGAGTTGCGATCGCCTGAACGGACACGGGAATGCGATCGCGCAAGTGTACAACCACATCATCATGCCACTCGCCAATGAGCGAGACAAATACACCCAAATTCGCTGGGGCAAAGAAGATTTCCGCTCCCGCTTCGGTCGCGATCCCGAAGGAATGTGGCTAGCAGAAGCCGCTGTAGACTATGTAACCCTAGAAACCCTGATTGACGAAGATATTCGCTTCATCGTCCTGGCTCCCTCCCAAGCCCAGCGCTGTCGTCCCATGCCCGCTTACCCCCCTTTCATCCCCCCCGTAGACGGGGGGGATGAAAGGGGGGATGACTGGATTGAAGTGGGTGGCGCTCAGATCGATCCCAGGCGTCCCTATCGCTGTTTCCTACCAGGCACCGAAAAATATATAGATATCTTTTTCTACGATGGCCCCATATCGCGGGATATGGGTTTCGACGATCTGCTCAACAGTTCCCATAACTTATCGGGGCGGATTGGCACGGCCATTGGTGGCGATCGCAGACAGGCCCAGCTGATCGCCGTCGCCACCGATGGAGAAACTTTCGGTCACCACAAGGGAGGTACGGAAAAGTGCCTCGCCTATGCTTTTACAGAACAGTTTCCCCGTAACGGCTGGAAGGTGACGAACTTTGCCCATTACCTCAGCCTCAATCCCCCTACTTGGGAAGTGGAACTCAAGCCAGTGACAGCTTGGAGTTGCTCTCACGGGGTAAATCGGTGGCAGGATGATTGCGGTTGCGGTGGTGGGGGCGGCTGGCATCAGAAATGGCGGCGTCCCCTGCGGGATGCACTGGATTGGTTGCGCGATCGCTTAATCGAAGTTTATGAAGAGACTGGGCCGAAGTTTTTCCTCGACACCTGGCTGGCGCGTGATGAGTATATAGATGTAATTCGCGATCGCACTCCAGCCAACATAGAAAGATTCCTCAGTCGCCACCGCTCCCACCAACTTACACCAGCAGAACAAATAGACGCCCTGCGCTTGCTGGAAATGCAGCGCCACGCCCTGCTGATGTATACCAGTTGCGGTTGGTTTTTTGAAGAACTTTCCCGTCCAGAAGGAGTGCAGATTCTCCGCTATGCCGCCCGCGCCTTGGAATTGGCAGGAGAAGTAGCTGCAATGCAGTTGGAAAAAGAGTTTCTCCTCCACCTTACTCAGGCTCCGAGTAACATCCATGAGTTCAAAAATGGTGCTGAAGTTTATCGACAGCTAGTGGTATCCGCCCAGGTAAGCTTTAAACAAGTAGCCGCGCACTACGCCATCACTTCCCTGTTCGCCAATTATCCCCAGGAAACTCGCGTTTATTGCTACACCGCACATCGCCTCGACTACCAGTTGCAACGCATGGGGACAATGGCTCTGGCGGTAGGGCAAGTGCGGATGGTATCGGAAATTACCTGGGAGAGCGTGCATCTGGTATTTGCGGTTCTGCATCTGGGCGGTTGGGATTTCCACTGCTGCATTCAACCTTTCTCCAGTAGTTGTGCGTATACCCAGATGAAAGAGCAGTTGTTTGACGCGCTAGAACAAGCTAGTGCAGCACAAACGATATTGGCGATGAGCAGAATGTTTGGGGATGAAACTTACGCTTCGGGAACGTCTTCGATTTACAGTTTGCAGAACTTGTTTGCTGAAGAAAGACAGCGGATTATGAAGCTGTTGAGTAAGGAAACACTGACAAGGCTGGATCAACTTTATACCCAAGTTTACCGGGATAATTACAGCGTGTTGATGGCGTTCCACCGGGATGAATTGCCCGTACCTCAAGAGTTGCAGGTTGCGGCAGAGATTGCGCTGAGTAACCGTGCGACGATCGCGCTGCGGGAGTTGGAACATGAATTGACCGATTTGGCAGATGGGGAGTCCCATCTGGGTTTGAGCCAATTGGCCGAATTGGAAGCGATCGCCACAGAAGCCAAAAATAT
Organism: Argonema galeatum A003/A1; assembly: GCF_023333595.1. GTDB lineage: Bacteria > Cyanobacteriota > Cyanobacteriia > Cyanobacteriales > Aerosakkonemataceae > Argonema > Argonema galeatum. The sequence goes on along the minus strand of NZ_JAIQZM010000010.1, from coordinate 194,444 downwards.
GCGCTCTCAGTTGAATATCCGCGAAGGGAAGCAAACGTTGGAACGGTTGATTTTGAAAGCCCTCTGGCATCTCCTCTACGACGGTAACCCAACTACTTTGGCAACGGATATCCAACGTATAGAACGCACGATCGATGTAGGCTCTAGGCTCAATCTTGGCTTATCTCTCGATCGAGTACAGGAAGTATTTTGCAGCTGCCTCCACAAATACATCGTACCCCAGTGCATACTGGTTGATGTAACTTGGCAGCCTGAAAACGAGGGAATCTGTCGCTGGGAATTAGCTCAAATTCGTCCCCTGTTGCGTTTGGGTAAAAAGTTAGCAGTTGATGTCGATGTTTGGTTAAAACAGTATTAAACGTAAAACTGCCGCGCCCTTAGAAACCCGGTTTTTCCAAGAAACCGGGTTTCTGGGTGTTCAGTTTATTTACGCCAATTTTCATTGGATTTGCTTTTTCCCATGCAATTATCGGGCATCCGAATCAGATCGTGTCCTTAAACATCGGTTACCTAAAAAAATCCTGTTCTTATTCTTATCTGCGTTCATCTGCGTTCATCTGTCTTCATCTGCGGTAAAAATTTAACCAACGATGACAACAGACAATTTGACGATATCAGTTACTGAAGCGACGCCTGAAACGAGGATCTAAATTATCTGTTTTCTTCTGGTTGCAGATACGGCAGAGGGTATGCAAATTACTGATATCGTTAGAACCGCCACGCGCCAGCGGGATGATATGATCGATCGTGAGTTCGGTTTCTAGTTTAGTTTTACCGCAACTTTGGCACTGATATTTGTCGCGCTCAAATACATATTTTCTCACTTCTGGTGGGATGGTAATTCGGGGAGTTTTGCTCATATATTTTATTGCTGATTATCTTGGTTGAGCATCTGACGTAGATCGTCGAGGGGTGATTCTGGTTGGGGGATTTCTGGCTGATTGCTGCTATCTCTTTTTTCAGTTTCTTGTTCCTCTGCATAAAATTCAAGGCTTATTTTAATTTTTACTTTTCCCTTTTTCCAGCTTTTAGAACCGAGGTTTAGGATTTCACAATCTATGCCATCTTTAAACCATTTCGCATATTCATCATAGTTATTATTAGGACATACTGCACGCTCTATCGGTATTCCTTGATACTTTTTTAAGTGTTCGGTTAGTTTTTCTCCCATTGAAGAGTCAAATGATTTGTTGATAGCTGTCTTAAATCTATGTACTTTGAATGTCTCATCCCCAAACGACAAAACATCATCATCGCCGCAGTCTTGTAAATAGTAGTTATCTTGCACCTCAATCTCCTAGCTATGTAACTGCACTTCTAAATATCCTCGTTTATCATCCGACGCAAATCGTCGAGAGGCGATTCGGGTTGACTGGTTGCAACTGGTTCTTCAATTTCAGGTTCATCAGGAATAAATTCTAGCGTAATTTTTAGTTGGATTTTACCTTTTTGCCAGCCTGGTGAACCAACTCTAAGAATTTCACAACCTATGCTGCTATTGGGAACAATTAACCCTCCTGGATATATTTTTACTGCTTGGGAATTGAAATCTTCGTCTATTGCCCTAGCAACTTTTGAGTAGTTACTACGTGATGGTTCTAATGCACCTTTAATTAAATCCTTAAATTGCGCCCATTTTAAGAGAGTATTTTCAAATGATAAAACATCATCATCCTCGACTTTTTGCAGATAGCAGTTAAATTCCATATCACCCTCGCTAAAAATTTTCTACTAACTATCGTTTCAGAATATTTATATTTTGTCAATAGTCCCGGCAAACCGCCTATCAACTGTATTTTTACACTTGCGCTGTCAGCCCGGAAATTGATGATGCTGTTGGCAAATCAATCGGTGGTGTCGCCCACACCCGCCCTGCACTCAAGTGCAGGGCTAATAGCGAAAGTCCACTCAAGTGGACTGAAAGATTAGTATTCAGTCCATTTTAATGGACTTTCGCTATTAGCCTGCGATTTGAATCGCAGGCGGGCCCCAAGCGAAGTCAGTCGCTTTGTGTAGAATTAAACTATCATCAATTTGCCAACAATATCATTGATGATGCTATTGGCAAATCAATCGGTGGTGTCCCCCACACCCGCCTGCGATTTGAATCGCAGGCGGGCTCCAAGCGAAGTCAGTGGCTTTGTGTAGAATTAAAATATCATCAATTTACCAACAGCATCATTGATTTTCGGTTGGTTAGGCGGGTTACTTTATAGCGTTTTGAAATGAGTCGCGAACACATATTTAATAGTGAATGTTGGGTTACGACGCGGTAAAAGACGTATCTGTGATCATTATTAAGTTAATTACCGCGTCTAACCCAACCTACCATTCTTTACATCTCAAATGGAAACACTATAGCTATGCAAAATGTTAATTTTTTCTACATTTCTCCAACATCTGCTATACCAGCTAAGTTAGGAAAATCAGAAGTTTCTGAATTAGGAGAAAGTGACATAACATCAGATTCACCAATTACAGGTAACTGATGCTCATACAATTGCATCGCCTGCAAACAAGCGTTTATGCCAGCATTAGCCTGATTATAAACTGCGATCTTTTCCTCAACTTCACTCATCAAGCGACGATTGCGATCGATTTTCTCTTCTGCTTCTTTTTCCAAAGTTTGCTCCAGATACGCACGCGCCTGATTGTATTGCTGCAAAATCTCATCAGCTTGGTTTTCTGCCATCGGCAATAACTGAGTATTGATAGTTTGATTGATGGTTTGGCGGAAGGTGCGGCGAATTGTGTCGGAAACTTTTGGCTCAAAATCTAGTTTCAATAATTGTCGAATCGCCGGTTCTGCTTCCACCATGCTTTCGCAGTCATAACTTTGCGAAGTTTGCTGCAAAGTTTGGCGGAATTGATATATGGAGAAAGTGCCTTCATCATAGAAACGGGGACTTTCCCGCACAAAGCGATCGCACTCCACTTTCGACTGATTAACCAAAGCCTGACTAACCTGTTTCTCCAGCACCTTCAACTGTTGCTCAATTCCACCATCATTACCCAGCAATCGGTACAAATGACGGTAGTATTCCGACTTGCGAATTCGCTCAGTCAATCGCTGAAAAAAGTTAGCAACAACTTCCTGGCAAGACTCAACTAAAATATCTTCTAATTGATTCGCCAGATAATAAAGTGCCTCCACCAAAACTGCAAGTAAAGGTGCAGTAGCATTGCGAGGATGGCTGAGGGTTGCGCGTTGGTAAGCCGCACGCACAGAAAAGCTATCCAGCAACTCATCCAAACGGCGAATCATCCGAGATTGGAGTTTGTGAAAATCTGTTTTAAAACCTTGGCAGCTATCTGTGACTACCTGATTAACCTCTTGTGCCATGTGTTCGCGAAATTCATTACCAACTTGTTGAAGTTGATGGTTTAGCAATCCCAATTCCTGCGCTTTCATCGATTCAATCTCGCGAGGCTGACTATCCAATTCTCGGTATAGGGACAGGTAATGTTTTTTCAGGCTAATGCACAGAGGTTGCAAGTCAACAGCCAAATTCTTAAATAGTTCGGGACGTTTTTCGTGAGTCAGGTAATGGGTAATGGCGTTCCGAAATTCCTCAATGCCGCTATCTTCAATCAGTTGCTTAATTAGCGGCGTTCCCCATTCAGCTAGAATCCGCACATAGTTCTCGTTTGGGGTTTCATAACTATTGACAGAAACGCGAAACTTACTGGGGGACAGCTTGCCGGAGTTAGCGCAGTAGCGATTAAATTCATTGACGAACTGCGGCGTTTCTTCTCGAATATTACTATTTTTGACGCTTTCAGAAAAGATGGAATCTAAACCAAAGCGATCGCGTCCGCTTGTACCTTTAATTTGGCTGCCGTAAAATCCCAGTAACCCGCTTGTTTTATATACCTTCGGCGTATCCCGAAACTGAGAGGTAATCAAGTCATCCAACCTTTGCCGCAACTGAGTGTTGTACCAAGTTTCGTCGATGCGGTTGAAGGCGTAAAAAACGCGATCGCGAATTCCCGGATTACCCCGCATCTTCTCCAGCAGTTCCGTTTCTTCCGTCGTCATGTCACCCGCAGATGCTGGTTTCAAAACGCACACAACTGCTGAAGTTTCCGGATCTTCAATTTTGCGATAAGTCAGTTCGGCATCTTTTTTGACTGGCGCATCAATCCCCGGCATATCAATCAAAATATTGCCATCTTGTAATAAGGGATGATAGCAGTAATACTCGATGCGCTTCAAAACCGCACTGTTACTACCCCGACGCGCATAACTGGCAGCTTCCTTGAGATTGGCAAAGTCGAACTGTTCCATAGAATAAGTGGCATTGGCATCGGCGTAAATGCGATCGCAATTCGCCACATACCCTTGCAGCAACAACATCAGCGCCTTCGCCTGTTTTGCACGTTCTGACTTGCTTTCGCCACCCTCCTGCTGGATGATTGCTTCGCACCCCTGGCGCAACAGGTTCATCACCTCAGTATCGTAGATATTTGGAGGTGCTGCTAACCCCAGTCGTTTGCAGATGGCAAGTGCCTGTTCCCGAATCTCCGCCTCGCTGAGAAACGTCAGCACTACTCGTTCTTTGTCCAGTTCCGCATATTCGATATAACATTCCGTACCAGTAGCGTGTCCTTCGGCGCTGTAAAGCAATTCCCGTTCCAGCAATGCGTTAATCAGCATCGATTTACCAGCACTAAACGCACCAGCAAACACAATTTCAAATTTGGGGGAAATCGCTTTTCGCAGGGAAGCTTGAATTGGTGTGATATCATACTGCGATCGCAAAGACGTTTCCTGATGCAGCAAATGCAGCAGACTATCCACCTGTTCTGACAAATTCTGACACTGCGGCGCTACTTGATTCATTGTAAATTCCCATCCTTCTAATGACCGATATCAGATTTTATATCATGTTCGGTAGCATCGGTTACCTAAAAAATTCCTGTGATTATTCTTATCTGCGTTTATCTGCGTTCCGGAGTCTACCCTACGGGAAGGCGAAGCGCCTACATCTGCGGTAAAAATTTAACCAACGATGACAACAGACAATTTGACGGTATCACTTATGTACTAACGATGCAACGGGACACGATATTCTATATTAGATTTAAAAAGACAAGATTGTCAATTAAAAATAAATTTGAAATTTATCAATCAATAATGACTAGCTGATTAACCAACTCTTCCAAATCGAGATAAAACATAATTTTATCATTAGTAATTTGGATAATGTTTTGAATTGCTGAGGACAAGTTGCCCTGCTGATAAAGTTCTGGAATCTTACCAAATTTGTCTTCGGCTATTTCTAAGACAGTTGGTATTTCAGGAATGGGAATACCGATGCGCTGTCCTTCTTTGAGCGTACAAATAATTAAGTATTGACGTTCTCGCTCATCGTGACTGCTGATAAAAATCTTAGCCGGATCGATGAGAGTAATTATTTCATTTTTATATTCTACCAAACTGCGACCGCTGTGAAGAACACCGTGGGGTGTAAATTCGTTGATAACGTGCTGCACTCGATCGATAGAAATAGCATATCGTTCGTTTCCCAGTTGAAAAGAAACCAGTTTCCGCATGGGAGTGCGAGTTGCAAGATAGCGTTTACTGCGAAATCGTCGGCTCATATTTAATTTGGGGACTGGGGACTGGGGAGAAGAGTTTCCGTATTTAAATGTGCTTTAAATTATAAAGTACGCGATCTACAGCACCTTGCAGTTGCATGAAGTACAGCTGCTTTGTTGGGCCTGTGCGATAGCGAAACCCAACCACCACCCGTGTAGCGTTGGGTTTCGTTCCTCAACCCAACCTACAGATATTATAAGTGATTAACCGGACATGATATGATATCATGTCCGGTTACATCGGCTTTGTCTGTGAGAATCATTGGTTAAATTTTTACCGCAGATGAAGACAGATGAACGCAGATGAACGCAGATATGAAAAGAGATTTTTTAGCGCCCCGATGCTATCGGACATGATATGACAACTGACAACTGACTAATGTTTAATTAAGTTAGCGATCGCCTCCAATAACTGAGCCTCATTATAGGGCTTGGTGAAATATTGTACAGCACCCAATTGTGATGCCATTTGACGATATTTTAAGCCAGAACGCGAAGTTAACATAGCAACGGGAATAGAAGCAAATTTGGGCTGAGATTTCACACTTTGCAACAGTTCAAATCCATCCATCCGGGGCATTTCGATATCCACAATCATCAAATCGCAAACGAGACCTTGCTCTAATTTAGATAAAGCATCTTGACCGTCCTTTGCTTGTGCCACTCTGTATCGAGCGCGAGTTAAAGTTTGAGATAGTAACTGTCGGATGGTGTAAGAATCATCAACTATCAAAATTTGCGGTTGGAAGCTAGCGGGTGGTGCCAGCAGATCGGTTCGTATACCAAGCGAGGATTTGTTATCAACAGAAATACTCGTGCTGTTGTGAGTTAAAAATTTATCTATTAAATCATCTACATCTAAAATTATCACTACCCGACCATCACCCAGAATTGTACAACCAACAATACCGGGCGGTTTAGATAGAGGTGGAGGCAGCGGTTTGACGACAATTTCTTGTTGACCGATGATGCGTTCGACTGCGATCGCTAAAACCCCTTCACTCGAAGCTAAAACCATCACCGGAATGCTGTCTTGGGTGAACGGAAAGGCATTGGGTGCGGCAACGGGTACGCTGTAGTGCAGTAACTCTTGCAACCGCACCAGTCGAATAAACTCGTCTTCCCAGTGCAACATCGCTCGATCACCTGCCATCTGGATGCGATCGCTTTGAATATCAATAATTTCCTCAATTGCATCCAGCGGCACGGCTATAATATTATCCTCTACCTTCACCAACAAGGCATCGGCGATCGAAAGCATCAGCGGCAGCTTCAAAATAAAACTGGTGCCTTTCCCCAGACGAGAATCAACTTTGATCGTGCCGCGTACCTGCCGCAAATTGTTGCGAACAACATCAAGCCCCACCCCCCGCCCGGAAAGGTCGCTCACCTTATCGACAGTACTAAATCCAGGCCAAAACAGGAATTCGTAGAGTTCGCCAATAGAGAGGTCGGGCGCTTGTTCGGGTGTCACCAAACCCATGAAGACAACTCGCGATCGAATAACTTCTGGGTCAATACCCCGACCGTCATCTGTAATAGTAATAATAGTTTGTCCGCTTTGGTGACGCGCTTCAATTTCGATTTGACCTGTCGCCGGTTTGCCCCCTGCTTGACGAACTTCAGGCGGTTCGATACCGTGATCGAAGGCGTTGCGTAGCAGATGCACAAGCGGATCGCGCAAAGCATCGAGCAAGCTTTCATCAACTTTGGTATCCCGTCCCAGTAACAGCAGATTCACATCTTTGTTATAAGTACGGGATAATTCCCGCAGAGATCTGGGCAGGTGATCGACAGCACGACTGAATGGGACCACCCGCAATTGCATGACGCGACTGCGAAGTTGGTCGGTGATGCGCCGCAGTTGATCGGTGCTGCGCTCAAATTTGACTGCCAATTCGTCGATCGAGCCTGCCGATTGAGCGATCGCTTGGGTAATTTCAATTACTTCTACAGCTTTGGAGTGGAATTCTGTATATCGATCCATCTCCAGGACATCAAAGGATCTTGGATTGTGCAGTTGTTTGTTAGTTTCAGTAGTCTGCAATTTGGGATCGGAATTGCGAAAATCTAAAATGGAAAGGCGATCGTATTCTTCTCGCAATTCGCTGCCAAAGTGATGTAAAGCTAAAATGCTCTTGCGGATGCGCTTAGCTTCAGAACGTAACTGGGCTTCCTGGAGTTGAAAATTTGTGCGGTTAATCACCAACTCCCCCACCAGATTTATCAATTCTGTCAGGCGTTCCACTTCTACGCGGATGGTGGATTGGGGGATTGGGGACTGGGGATTGGGGATTGGGGACTGGGGATTGGAAGAAGAAGAAAGGTTGCTCTCCCGCTCTCCCACTCCCCCACTCCCCCGCTCTCCCACTCCCCCACTCCCCCGCTCTCCCACTCCCCCACTCCCCTGCTCCCCCACTCCCCCACTCTCCCCCTCTTCTACTAAGGGTTGTACGGTAACAGCTTCTCCTTGCAAAACTTGGGTGCGAATTCTTTGTAAGTTTTGAGCTATAGCCCATCCAGAGGACTGTAATTGCTCTACCGTCAAATCGGGGGTATCGATCAAAGCTCTCAATTGATTAGCAATTTCCGCAAGGTAAGAGATCTGTAATATCCCCGCTACTCCTGAAATTTGGTAATAAATATTGTTGATAGCTACTAAAGTTTGAGGCAGGGTATCTGTAGTAGATTGAGAAAGTTCTGCTTCTAATTGATTGAAGACAGAAGGTAACTCGAACTCGAAAATCGCTTTGATGGAGTCAATGTTGATAAGACTGTTAGTTGAGGTGATGTTGTGCTGTTCTTTTTTGCCATATTTCGCTTCCAGATCGGCTTCGATCTGAGCGATCGCCTCAAAGTGAGTAGCGATCTCTGAGTCATCAATCGACGTTGTGCGATCGCCACTCATGTTGCCTTTTCCCGCACAGACTATGTCGGCAATAATTCTCAGGCGATCGACCCCTTGCAGCAGCGCAGTTACCGTTTGCGGTTCCAGTTGGGAAAGTTCCATGCGATCGCGCAGAATTGCAAAGCTATCTTCCAAACAGTGCGCCGCCTTTGATAGACTCTCAAACCCAAATATCGAAGCCGAACCCTTGATCGAATGAGCTAGTCGAAAAAGAGTTTTGACCGCCTGCGATCGCTCTTCCGTAGTACTGCTGCCTTCCATTGCCAAAAGATTCTCCTCCATAGATTGGAGAAACTCTTGCGTTTCAGCGATAAATACACCGATTAGATCGTTAAAATCGTCATCGTTCATATACCGGGATTTGTTATTTGTCATGTATTAGTTATTTATCGATGAGAAATTTTAGATTTTAGATTTAAAATTTCAGATTTAGCATCGTCAATTTTAAAAATAATCCAAAATCCAAAATCCAAAATCCAAAATTCTTTGATGACTAACTTCTAAAATTTGCTACCGAACCTTGCAGTTTATTGACAGCAACTGAGAGTCCGTGCAGAGAAGCCTGTACTTCTAAGGCTTTTTGAGATGTGGTAGTGGAAATAGTATTCACCTGTCGCATACTGCCGGAAATCTGTTCGGCAAAAGTAACCTGCTTTTTAGCAGCACGGGTAATATTTTGAATCAAGCCATTCATCTCTCGGCTGACTTCAATAATCGCAATCAAATTAGTCTTAGCTTCAGCCGCCAACTGAGTGCCTTCCACCACCTCTTGCGTGCCTGAATCCATAGTTGTAATTACCCGACTGATTTCATCCTTAATAGTGCTAACAATGTCGGAAATTTCTTCTGTTGCAGAGGCAGAACGTTCTGCCAACTTACGCACTTCCTCAGCCACTACTGCGAAACCTTGACCGTGTTCGCCAGCTCGTGCCGCTTCAATCGTAGCATTCAGAGCCAGCAAGTTTGTTTGAGCGGCGATTTGCGAAATTGAGTTGACAATTTTGCCAATTTGTTGTGAACTTTCTCCCAGGCGTTTCATCATTTTGGAAGTTTGGGCGATCGTTTGTCGCAACTCGTTGATTCCTTCCACAGTACGATCTACAGCAAGTCCACCTGTTTCTGCTGTTTGACGCGCCTGTTCTGCTACTTGTTCGGCGCGTTTTGCTACATCTGAAACATCTTTGATGGAGTTCACCATCCGCTCGATTTGTTGCAGCATACCATCAATTTGTTGAGCTTGGTCGTGCGCTCGATCGGCCAATTGACTGGTGTCAGTAATGGAGGTACTGGTGGCAGTACGTACCTCGCTGGATAAGTCTTGAATACCATTAACCACCTTGCGTAATGAACTGATCAGGAAGTTAAACGAGTCGGCTACAGCACCCAGGATGTCATTGGTTACTTGCGCCCGCACGGTAAGATCTCCCTTGGCTGCTCCTTTAATTTCATTCAGTAACTTTAGCACCTGCTGGCTGAGAGAATCAGCTTCTGTTTGGCGTTCGGCTGCCAGTTTTTGCAGTCTTTCTTCTGCCTCTTTTAACTCTGTGATGTCAAAACGAATAGCAATGTATTTCACAATTTGGCTGTTGGTATCAAATATGGGAGCAATGGTTGAATCTACCCAATAAAATGAGCCATCTTTCCGCTTATTTTTTATTTCCGCTTTCCATACATTACCTCTATAAATGGTTGCCCACATATCTGCGAAAAATGATGGTGGGTGATGCTTAGAGTTGATTATATTATGGTTTTGCCCTATCAGTTCTTCCCTGCTGTATCCAGAAATTTCACAAAACCTGTTATTGGCATAAGTAATTATGCCTTCTCGATCTGTTTCGCTGACAATTGCAGCCTCGTTAAGGGCGTCTTGCCGCATTTTGAATTCATTTTGCAGTTGTTGGAGTTCGTGATTAGATTTAGTTAACTCCGTCGTTCGCTGATTAACTCGTTCTTCAAGTTCTGCATTCAGGGTGCGAAGTTTCTCTTCAGCTCGCTGGCGTTTAAGATCGATCGTACTTAGGTTTTTAGCAGTCCACCAAATTAGCACCCCAAAAACTGCTATGTTGAAGACTGCCTGGAGGGATATGGCAAGCTCTGTGTTGTAGTTTTTGGCTCGATAACCTGCTAAGATGAACCAACCCACGACGGGAGGAATGCCGATCGCAGCTGAAGCCAAACGCCTAGCCATCATACCCCCCGCATTCTGAGTTGTGACAATCTGCATCACCCCTCTGTCTGGACGGGCGCATAGGATACCGATGCAGAGTATCGAGAAGGTAATGGCTGTATGCAAGGCCATTTGGGTATAAGAGTTAATACCGTAAAGGGATGTGACGCTATAGGCATAGCCCAGCAATCCCACAAAGGCTACGAAGAAAGCTCCCAAGGTGAAGATTTGAGCGACTCGATAGTTGGTATAGTTTCTTACCAAAAACAGCAGGGCGCAGCCCACCATAACGAAGTTAGCAGCTGTGTTTGCACCCATCCGACCGGGAGCAGAAGTCCCTGCGGCTTTTGCTGAGTCCTTGAAGAGAAATTGGTCAATACCAAAGTCCCCATTCAGGCCATACTGGATTAAGGTGAGTAAGCCGATTAGCAGAACTAGAGCGGCACAAACTTGCGCCCACCTTAAAAAGTTTTGAGTTGTTGGAGTAGCTTGTGCGTGCAAGACAGAATTATTCCCAGTCCCGTGGGATTGATGCCACATCCACAAAGCTGCACCCGCGAAGATAAAGCATAAGGCGGTATTAGCTTTCATAGTGACTAGCCCAGGCAATATGCTTTTAAAGAGGGGAATGTTAAACATCCAACCTATGATGACGATACAGCCGATCGCTATAACCGCAATACTGGCTTTCCTGGAAAAGGCTTGCAGTGAAGGAATAAGGTTGGGGGTTGATGGTACGTCTACTTGCTCTATAGAATATTCCATTTTTATCTCTCCGGTGATGTCAGGGATATGGCTTCTATATCTAAAATCATTAGCAGACGATCGCGATCGTTATACAATCCTCGCAAGAAAGGAGCCAATTCTTCACTCACCTCTTGGGCCGATACAATGCGATCGGGGTTGAGGTTTACCACTCCTTCGACAAAAGAAACTGCCAATCCTATCTGCATCGGCGATAATCTTGCATCGTTGGGATCTGGCGCTTCCACTACTAGAATACGACAGTCGGGCGAATGGCTATCGACTGCTTGTATACCAATAAAACCACCAAAATCCATTACCGCTATAATTTCACCCCGCAGGTTGGTTAATCCCAGCAAAAACGGGAGAGTGTTTGGCACAGGGGTAATGGGTTGTTGGTAAAAAAAAAGTACTTCTCGCACTGAAGTCAGAGCGAGTGCAAACAGGCTTTTGTCTTGACCAAAGAGAAGGAATTTGAGCATTTGGCATTGGTAAATTTAAAATTTTAGATGGCAGATTTCAAATTTATTTTTAATAGGCAATTGTAAATTTGAAATCTGAAATTTAAAATCTAAAATCTAAAATTAGTTATTTGCCATTAACTTTTTTATGATGTCAACTAATTGTTTGGGTTCAAAGGGTTTTGTTATATAGGCGTCTGCTCCCATATCCATGCCCCAAAATTTGTCAATTTCCGTGTTTTTTTGGGTGCAAAATACCACTGGTAAGTGTTTGGTTTTTTCGTTGCTCCGCAACTCGCGTATCACCTCAAATCCGTTCATTCGGGGCATCACTACGTCCAAGATCACGAGGTCGGGCGGTGATTCCTGGATGCGGGCGATCGCTTCATCTCCATCACTGGCTCGCTCAACGGAAATACCCGCCTCTTGTAAAACTCGGCAGATGATTTCTAATTCAGTGGCGAGATCGTCCACAACTAATACTTTTGGCATGAGAAATCCTTACAAAAATAGGGCTGGGGGCTAGGGAAAGTGTAGGGGAGTGGGGGAGCGGGGGAGCGGGGGAGTGGGGGAGTGGGGGAGTGGGGGAGTGGGGGAGCGGGGGAGCGGGGGAGCGGGGGAGTGGGCAATTACTTCGTTCCTTGTCCCCTTTTTCTTTTGACTTTTGACTTTTGACTTTTGACTTTTGACTTTTCTAGCCCCTAGCCCCTAGCCCCTAATTATTGTGCCCAAAGAATCAATCCCAGATCGTAAGAACTGCTGAGATATTCATGTTTGGGCAAAATACGCAGAGACATCCCTTGTAGACCGCTGGAGGTGTAGGTGATGTTGCTGGTATAAATGCTAGTTCCAGACTGCGGATCTTGACCTTGGTATTCCATCGCGGTTGGCACCCCGTTGACAATATCCTTATTGGCATTCACCAGACCAGTGTATAGCTGCACCTGCAAGTCATCTGGAGTTAGCCCTGCCAAATTTATTCGCGCTTTGACGCTAATAGTTTGGTTGACCAGGATTTGGGTTCCTTCAGATACGTCAATCTTCTCGATTTTAATGTTGTACCACCGATCGAGGATCTTGTTTTTCCAGTCGGCTAACTCTTTGGCTGGTGCATATTGTGCTGCGGTCATAGTAAAATAGCGATCGCTTGCCGGAAAATACGCCCGCATCCCATACTCCCGCACCATTCGGGCTGTATTGAAGAACGGGCAATTTAACCGAATCGCATCTTTCATTTTGCTCACCCAGCCACGGGGGATTTCTTCGTTGTCCCGATTGTAGAACAGTGGCACAACTTCCTGTTCTAGCAGTTCATATAGGGAGTTGGCTTCTACTTCGTCTTGGTAGTTAGGGTCATGATAATCTTCGCCCTGACCGATCGGCCACCCGGTGCGGACATAATCTGCCTCGTCCCACCAGCCATCCAAAACGCTCAGGTTTAACAAGCCATTCATCGATGCCTTCATACCGCTGGTGCCAGAAGCTTCTCGCGGACGCCGGGGTGTGTTCAGCCAGACATCGCAACCAGCTACCATCAGCCGCCCTACGTGCAAGTCGTAATCGGGAATAAACACGACATTTCGGATCAAGCCCTGTTCCCGAATGAAGTGGTTAATTGCTCTGATTAGTTCTTTGCCCGGAATATCCATCGGATGGGCTTTACCGGCTATGACAAACTGCACCTTGCGGCCTTTGTTCGCCTGTAAAATTCGTTTAATGCGATCGATGTCGCGCATCCACAGGGTAGCTCGCTTGTAGGTGGCAAAGCGACGGGCAAAGCCAATTGTCAAGACCCCTGGATCGAGTACTTCAGACGCTTGGGCAATTTCGACTGGCGAGGCACCGCGATCGCGCAGCTTTTGCGCCAGCCGCTCCCGCACAAATACTACCATTTCGGCTCTACACCGCTCGTGATATCGCCATAATTCTTCATCTGGCAGGGAACTCACTCGTTCCCATAACGGGTCGCTGACGGGTGCGCGTTCCCATCGAGGGCCAAGGTAGCGATCGTACAAGCTTTGGATTACCGGGGATACGCAACTGCGTGCATGAACGCCGTTGGTAATTGCGGTGATCGGCACTTCCTCGACTGGTAAATCCGGCCATAGCCCCTTGAACATCGATCGCGACACGACACCGTGCAGTTGGGCAACACCGTTGATAAATGTCGCCATTTTAATGGCCAGAATTGCCATGCTGAAAGGTGATGTAAAATCTCCCGTGTCCTCCCGCCCCAAAGCCAGAAATTCTTCTCGCTGAAAGCCAAATACATCACCGTAGTAACCCAGGTAATACATCATTTTGTCTGGGGGGAACAAGTCGATGCCAGCTGGAACGGGGGTGTGGGTGGTGAAGATGCTACTCGACTTGACAACAGCCAAAGCTTGCGAATAGCTCAAACCCTCTTCTTGCATCAGCACGCGGATGCGCTCTAGGGACAAAAAGGCCGCGTGACCCTCGTTCATGTGGTAGGCTGTCGGTTTCAACCCCAGCGCTGTGAGCGCCCGCACGCCGCCAATTCCCAGCATCATCTCTTGGTGAATCCGCATATCGATATCGCCGCCGTACAGTCGATCGGTGATATCGTGGTCGTATAGGCTGGCGTTGGCCTCAATGTTGGTGTCGAGCAGGTACAAGGGTACTGTTCCCACTTGTATGCGCCAGATGCGAGCATAAACTTTGCGATCGGGATAATCAACTTCAATCCGTATTTCTGTACCATCTGGATGGCGTTCCAGATGCAGAGGCATATTGTAAAAGTCGTTGATTGGGTAATGTTCGCTTTGCCAACCATCCGCGTTCAAAAACTGGCTGAAATAGCCTTCTTGGTAAAGCAATCCCACGCCAGCTAGGGGTAAGCCCAAATCGCTGGCAGATTTGAGGTGGTCACCCGCTAGAACGCCTAAACCGCCAGAATAGATGGGTAGGCAATCTGCAAGGCCAAATTCCATCGAAAAATAGACATAGCACTCGGAATTTTGGGTTTTGGATTTTGGATTTTGGATTTTGGATTGGGATAAATCATCTTCTTCCCGCAAACCCGACACCCTACCCCCTACACCTTTGCGCTGTTTGTGATACCACGTTAATCGGTGGTGGTAGTCTTCTAGTTGTTGGGCAGCTCGTTCCATCTGGGCTATAAAGCCTTCGTCTTCAGATACTTCTTGCAATCGCGTTTGCGAGATACTACCCAACATCAATACTGGATTGTGGCGACTGGATTCCCATAGGTCGCGGTCTAGGCGGCGGAATAAATCTTTGGTATCGACGTTCCAATCCCAGTGCAGGTTGTAGGCAAGCTGCCGTAGGGGTTCTAGTCGCGGTGGTAGAGAGGGGGTAACGTTAAATGTGCGAATCGGCTGCATTTGCTAGCAGAACCTCTTAGTCTTGTTATGGTTATTGTGCCCTCAGTTCTGTTCAGTTCTGTAGTGAGGGGTGCTTATTTTAATACTCTTTTGGGAGATGGGGAAGTGTGGAGAGGTCTGGAATCGGGTCGGAGCCTATGTCTGAGGCGTCTTTGTTGGCGTCAGTCCGTGGGTCAGCAGGTATGGCTTCCCAGTTGCTAATCTGTTTTTTCAATTCTGGCGGGTGTGCGATCGCGGATCGACTGCTACAATTCCCTCATTTGCATAACGAGCAAAATCAGCCGTATTCAGCGTCAAAATGTGACTAATTTTATTTGCTTTCATCGCAGCAACAAGACGAGCATCATGTACTTGAACTCCTGAAACACCAAAGGCGACAACTAATCTACGCCACTCTATATAGATTTCAGGTACATCAACGAGCAATGGAAACAGTCTTTCAATCAGACGCAGTAGCCGATCTGCATCATTAGGGGTAAGTCCAAATCCGTTTCTGTCGATCGGGCGTGTTCCAACATTCCAAAACTCAACGCAATTTTGAGGAGCAATTTGTAATTGATGTCCTTCATCTCGGAGTTTTCGGATTGCAGCACGGATCGTCGTGTGGAGAGGATGATTTCGATCTGCAAAGCGCAACAAGACGTTTGTATCTAAAAGATAGATCGCCGTCATGGATGTTCCTCGTAGATCCCTGCACGACTGACAGCATAATCCGATAGTAATGGTAAATTGGTGCCAACACTTTTGGCGAATTCTTCAGCTAGCCGATCTGCAATATTTTCAAAAGTGGGATTAATTTCTGCTGTGGACTCACTGACATCTAACTGATTTTCGCCTTTTTCTTGCCAAGTCAAGAATTCAACAAAATTAAGCACCTCATTTAATTTGGGTTGAGGCAAATGATGTAATTTCTGAACAATGCTGTCTATTAATGGTTCCATACTCAAATGCCATAAACAATTAAAAACCACCCTTTACCTTATAGTATAGGGTGGTTTTTAATTGTTTTATTAGTATCTGGATGGAGCTGGGCAGAGTCGAACTGCCGTCCAAATCGGGTATTAACTTACCGTTCATTCACAGGTTTAGCCATTCTGATCCTCATGGCGGGAACCATCCATTATCCCGGATGACAGGATGCAGTGGTTAAGTCTTAGCTAGCAATTTACCACAGAAATCTTGCTAGAGCATCCGTTGGGGGTTTGTCTGTCGCCTTTAACGGAGTCGGACTACAGACGCTCGAACCTTGTTATGGGTTATTAAGCAGCAACAGTGGCTGCTTTACGAGCAAAGGGTACGATGTTGTTCGCATTTACTTTTTTTTGAGCCTTTGATTAACGAGAGGAGACTCACTCTCGACCTGTATCACGGGGGAGCATTCGCCGACCTGTCGAAACCATGGCAGCCCCATGTCTTACATTTTTCTATTATAGTTCGTTATTTCAGTTATGTGTGGGGACTGGGGGCTAAAAGAGTTTTGAGTTGAAAAATTCCTCTGCTCTTGACCTGCTCCCCACTAGAATCGCGATCGGGCCTTGGTTACATTAAATTATCGCATTTGCCGAGAAACAAGTTTTTCAATGTCTGCCTGCGTTTGCTGCAACAGCTGCTTTCGGCTATCTGATGCTTCGCTGAGATTGGGGACTAGGTTACGAGCCTGTAACGCCATGTGAAGCTGAAGGTGAGCGACGTACTCGCTAAAGTCTTCACGAAATGAGTCGTTTGGCGATCGATCTAAATTCAGTTGCAATGTGTTCTCCCTGCCTGTTTTTGCGTCGTTCGTCAACATCAGTCAACATCCATTGAGGTTATCACGCAGTTATTCTTATCTTTTACGTTTGTAATCAAGTTTAATGTTTTGGCCTAGATCGTGTTGAGAAAGGTAAACTTATGGCGATCGCGCTTTAGACCTCTTTACCTTCTACCATATATATGGTATGGGCATCTTGGGTCGATCGGGCCAGATCGATCGCGATACTAGGTTGTGGAATACCTACTCACGTCGCTGGGGAAAATATCTCTGTGCGGCATAGTCAGGGAAATCTCAGTCATGATTGTATTCGGTGGAGATCCTCACGGTGATTTTAGGCCAGTGATTAGAGCGGTGGAGGCTTATTCTCCGCAAGCGGTGATTTTGCTTGGAGATATGGACTTAGAGCGATCGCTTGACGAGGAACTTTCCGCTATACTCGACAAAACCGAAGTTTGGTTTATTCCTGGCAATCACGACGGCGATCGAGACCATTGGTATGATAACCTGTTTGGGTCGAAGCTGGGCGATCGCAACTTACACGATCGTATCATTGAGATTGACGGCAAGCGAGTCGCTGGATTAGGCGGCGTCTTCCGGGAAAAAATCTGGAAACCACCAGCAAAACCGAGATTCAAAAGCCGCAAAGACCTACTATATTTTTGCGGTAAGGGAGAACGTTGGCGCGGCGACATCCCGCGCAAACATCACGCCACTATATTTTGGCAAGAGTACGAAGCACTTTGGGACAAGCGAGCAGATATTCTGGTAACTCATGAAGCTCCCTCTTGTCATCGCTACGGATTTCCAGCCTTGGATGATTTAGCTCAAGCGCTGGGAGTTCACACAGTATTTCACGGTCATCATCACGAACAGTATAGCGCCACCATATGCGGCGGCAAAATAGCCGTGCATGGGGTTGGTCAAGCTGGAGTTAGTGACGAAAATGGAAATGTGCTGATATAGCGGTTCTCAAGTAAGTGAGGTACGTAGTTGGGCTTTAGCCCTCTTAATTTAGTGGTTATATAAGCTGTCAGTCATACCTCATCTACCTTATAAGGGCTATAGTCGGGAAGCGGGATAAGCAATATGGGATATAATCGTGTAATCAGTATTTCCTTCAGCCCGGATGGGAAGTTATTAGCATTGGGGAGTAACGATAAAATGGTGCGGTTGTGGAAAGTGGATTAGCAGCAGTAATCTTAGTAGATGTAGCGGCAGAGCCAAGTTTAAGCTTTAACAAAAATATTAAAAGAGAGACTGATTATGACTTCAACTCAAACTGCTCGATTTAAAACCCAACTTCAAAACTATCCAGAGTGGGATAGACAGCAACAAATTAAACGCAATAGTAGGGCTTTAGAAAAGTTAGAAAAACTGCGTCAAGAAAGAATAAATATGAGTGATGAAGAAGCTAAAGCTAGGGAGGATTTTTTTGAAGAATTCAAACAAATTCTTGACAATAACCGTCCTGTAGGTGCAAAACTTTATAGCGAAAAATGATTCTTTTTATTGATTCAGGGGTGTTAGGATTACTGACGAATCCGAATAAAGTGGGAAAACCAAGACAATGTGATGATTGGCTTTATACGCTGCTGGCAAAGGGGGTTTATGTAGTTAGTTCTGATATTTGTGATTATGAGGTGCGTCGCAGTCTATTATTAGAAGCGCAACGCAAGCCAAATTTAAACAGTGTAAAAAATTTAGATGAGTTAAGAGAAATAATTGATTTCTTAAAGTTAGATTCGGTGGTGATATTTAAAGCTGCTGAAGTGTGGATGGAAGCACGGTTACAGGGAAAGCCAACGGCTGATGATTATAGTTTAGATGTGGATATGATTATTGCGGCGCACTGGCAATTATTAAAGGAGGAATTTCCCAATCGTTATCTGGTAATTGCCACGACTAATGTTAAACATCTCAGTCAATTTGCTGAGGCTCTAAGTTGGGAAGAAATTCAATTATAAAATTATGACTAGATGACCTACACCTTACTTGACGAGGGCAGAGTAGCAGTAAGTACTACTCTACCCTCGCGAATTGAGTGCTGGCAGTTGAGCGTGGGAAAGGATGGTTGTTAAACTTTACATCGTGTCCTATTTTGCGCGGATCTCGGCTGTATCCCAATTAGTGCGATAATCGCTCTAGTCATCGTTTAAATCTTTTGCCAGTTCGTCGAGTCTGTCGTTGGCATCTCTTGCCAGTTTAAGACAGTAGACTGTGGCAGACAACCCGCCAGTTGTGGTGATGGTTCCCTCTGGTGCTTTACCTAGAAGTACGAGGCCAATTCCACAAAACCCAACAAGGGCGCAGGTTGCAGTAGTTGCCAAAGCTAAGTTAAAACTGAGGCGTGCTTGGCGTAAGCGTTCTTTGATGATTTCTGATTGGTCAGGGGTTAGCATGGCTTTTAAAACCGATTAACTTCATACTTCTACTGTGAGGCAAAATACCTGAAACCCTGACTAGGCAATGATTTTGTTGTTAACTTCTTTTGACTGATGTATGATTGCGATATGCCTTAGTTGTGATTGCCTTAAGAATTTATTGGGTAAAATTTAATTAACTTATGACAGACCCTAGCCAAACCAGAAAAAAGAAAAAAATCACCATTATTGCATCTGAAAAAGGTGTAGAGAAAGCAGAAAAAGCTTTGGTAAGGCTAGGATTTGAATCGAAAATTAATTTTGCTGAGTCACAGCTTTTATCTCGTGGTATAGTCACAAAGTTTTTTATTCAACAGCCGATTCAGCTTGATTCGTTCAAGAAAATATGTAAAGAGCTAACATTGAAATGGGAAGAAATTATAGAAATAACCGAAGAAAGCCCAACTTCCAGTCAACTAGAAAAACAAACTAATTTTAGCCTTAGTCTTGAAGAGGGGGTGGAAACAGTGAAAACAAGTGTTCGCCAAGTCATTGCTGTTGATGAACAAAACCAAGAAGTTCTTGTTGCTGTAACTTTAGAAGGAGACATTATTTCAGTTCAAATTGATGCAGCTTTTTTTCAGGATCATTTTTCAAATAAATATCCTGGCAGTACTATAAAAGTTGTGGCGATTCAAAAGGGCAGTATCAGATTAATCATAAAGGGATCTTCAAAAGATATTCAAAAGCTTTTATCTGATTTTGAAGCAGAGAATCTAACACGAATAAATGGTTTTCTTGTTCAGGATATCCAAATCTTGAGTGAAAGTTCAGAAGATGACGAAAGCAGCGAACAAAAATGGCGTTTAGTAGAAGAAATTATTACTAACCCAATTAAGAGGCGAAACTTAAGAGGTGTTGACTTAAGCGATGCTGGCTTGAGAAATGCCAGCCTAATCAATGCCAACCTGAGTCGTGCCAACCTGAGTAGTGCCGACCTAATCAATGCCAACTTGAGTCGTACCAACCTGAGTCTTACCAACCTGAGTGGTGCCAACCTGAGTGGTGCCAACCTGAGTGATGCCAACTTTATTGATGCCAATCTGAGTCGTGCCGACCTGATTGATGCCGATCTGAGTGGTGCCTACCTGAGTGGTGCAAATGTTAAAAATGCTCGATTCAGGAATAACCAAGGAATTTCTGAAGACATGAAGCAAGGCCTAATCAAACGAGGCGCAATATTTGAGGATTCCCCTGGGGATCGCTCTTTCCTTCGGGCTTAATATTTTATAACAATTTCACCAATCTGCGATCGCTTACAATACTAAATTCCACTTCGCTTTCGTTTGTCTAAGGAAATTGAACTACAACAGCTAATCCTAACAAAATTGCTTCTAGCTTAGTATCTTCAACCACTCCTACTTTATCAACAAAACGCTCTAGAGAAACCGAACGGGTTTGCAAAGGATTTGCCGCCGAAACTTTTGTTAAACAATTCTCTGTTGATGGTTCAATCTTCACTATCCAAGGAAAATTTGCCAGCGCTGTTTTCCAAGCAGTAATGGGCACAACCAGACGGAGTTTCAAACCTGACAATCCATCAGCACTAATGACGAGCGCGGGACGAGTTTTTTGAATTTCATCGCCTCTAGTTGGATCGAATTGCACTCGCCAAATTTCTCCGCGCTTGGGTTCGCTACTCGTCATCCCAGTTGTCATCCTCTATATATCCCTCTACCCATTCCATCTCCTCAGAACCGGGCAAAAAACAGTCCTTTGCTTCCTCAACTTGCTGCGCTAATATAGCATTGCGTTCCGCTACTGGCAGATGAAGTAAAGCACGCAATGCTATAGTTTGATGTTCGGCGGAATGGGCAGCATTCGCGATCGCTTTTAGCGATTCTATCTTTTGGGATTCATTATTAATTTGTTGCACTGTCAATAACGCCTCAGCAAATTCTCCTGCTTTTATTTGAGTTAATACTATTGATAAACCCGCATAATTTTCTATTTCCGAGTCAGCGAGCGAGCTTTTACTCTCCTTCATGCAATAGTCTCCTACTACCTATTTGACAAATTCAATTCAATTATAGCTAGAACAGTTATATCTCTCATTATTCCCCTAACTCTTCTTCCAAAATAGATACATCAGTAGCTTTTTTCTTTCGCTTAGTAGTCCGTTCATTCTGACCACCTTTTCTTAATCCTACTGCAATTTTACTATGTTTTTCGATCTGACTCATCACTTGTTTTGCCCTACTAATCACCGATGCCGGTAAACCCGCCAAACGTCCAGCTTCAATCCCATAAGACTTATCAGCGCCTCCCGGTTGAACTTGGTGCAAAAAGATAATTTGGTCGGGCATTTCCTTTACTGTCACTTGATAATTAGCAACATTATCCAAAATTGATGCTAACTCATTTAATTCATGATAATGAGTAGCAAAAATAGTTCTGGCTTTAATTTCATTTGCCAAATATTCTGCTACCGCCCAAGCAATCGAAAGACCATCAAAAGTTGCCGTACCGCGCCCAATTTCATCCAAAAGAACAAGAGACTTAGCTGTAGCATGATTTAAGATATTAGCAGTCTCATTCATTTCTACCATAAAAGTAGATTGACCTGTCGCTAAATCGTCCACTGCACCAACACGGGTAAAAATGCGATCGCATATTCCCAGCATAGCCGACTTAGCAGGCACAAAACTCCCTACCTGCGCCATCAACTGAATCAACCCAACCTGCCGCAAATAACAACTCTTCCCACTAGCATTCGGCCCAGTTAAAATAATCAAATCGGGACGGCCATTTGTCAGTTGTTCGTTGTCAGTTGTTTTGCTTGCGACTGACAACTGACTACTGACCCCTGACTCTTGACCCAACCAACTCGAATTCGGCACAAAAAACCCCGATGGCAAAGATTGTTCAACAACAGGATGACGCCCATCAATAATAGTAACTTCCCGACCTTCCACCATATTAGGGCGGCAATAACCCTGATGAACTGCCATCTCTGCCAAACCGCACAAAACATCAGCAGCAGCAACAGCGCGAGAAATATTGCGAATTATTTCCCCCTGTTCCGCCACTTCTGCCCTTAAACCGACAAAAATCTCGTATTCCAGGCGATTCAGATCGTCACGCGCTGTCAAAATTCGCGCTTCTCGTTCCTTTAACTCTGGTGTGATGTAACGTTCCTCATTAGTCAGAGTTTGTTTGCGGACATAGTTATTTGGAACTTGATCTGCTTTGGAACGAGAGATACTGATATAATAACCAAATGATTTGGTGTAACCTACCTTCAGGTTAGAAATACCAGTTCGCGCTTTCTCTGTTGCTTCCAAATTAGCAAGCCATTTGCGATCGTCTTCTGCCCCAAGACGCATTTCATCTAGTTCGGGACTTATTCCCTCTCGAATTAAACCACCATCAGTAAGATGAATGGGAGGCGATTCTACTAGATTGGTGTGCAGTCTCTGTGCCAATTGTTCCATAATTGGTGGCACTTTCTGCAAAGTTTTCAGATATGGAGAACGAACATCAGCTACTAATTTAGCTAATTCTGGTAAGCGGGAGAGAGAGTCAGCTAAAGCAACTAAATCTCTGGCGGTAGCCGTTCCCGAACCAGCACGTCCCGTCAGCCTTTCTAAATCGTAAATCTGGCGCAGTAGTTGTCGCAAGTCTTGGCGAAGAGAGGTATTTTCTACTAATTCTTGAATGGTATCTTGTCTGGCTCGAATACCTTTAATATCTAATAAGGGTTGTAATAACCAGCGACGCAAGGCACGTCCACCCATTGCGGTACTGGTTTTATCTATAGCCCACAACAGCGAACCGTGAAATGTGCCATCCCGCACGGTTTGGGTAATTTCGAGGTTGCGGCGAGTTTGGTGATCGACGATTAAGTAGTCTGTGAGGCTGTAGGTGCGTAGTAATTGGAGAGGAACTGGATTGCTTTTTTGGGTGTCTTCCAGATATTGCAGCAACCCGCCAGCCGCACGAACGGCAAGGGGGAGATGTTCGCAACCGAAACCTTCGAGCGATCGCACTTTAAATTTTTCCACCAATCGCTGCTTTGCCTCGCCTAAAGTGAAGGGAGTTTGGGGACGAAAAGCATAACAAAATGATGGCGGCAAACACTCTGGCAAATACTCTGATTTTTCGCCGGGACGCAGCAAACCGCCCAAATCTGGAGCATTCGTAGGCACTAGCACTTCTGAAGGTTGCAAGCGCATCAATTCCTGCGATAAATGCTCTAAATTGTCTGATTTAGTTGTCAGGAATTCGCCTGTTGAAATATCTGCATAAGCTAAACCCCAATGATTACCCGCCATCACAACAGCTGCTAAAAAGTTATTGCGTCTAGCATTCAGCATCCCCTCTTCCAACAAAGTACCGGGTGTGAGAACCCGCGTCACTTCTCGCTTCACCAAACCTACTGCATCGGCAGAATCTTCAACTTGATCGCAAATAACAACTGCATACCCTTTTTCTACTAGCAGGGTAGTGTAGCGTTCCCAGGCGTGGTGCGGCACACCAGTCATCGGCACTCTACCAACTTCGCCAGCGTGTTTGCTGGTGAGGACGAGTTCTAGTTCCCGCGATACGGTGATGGCATCTTGGAAAAAAGTTTCAAAGAAATCTCCCACCCGATATAGCAACAGCGCATTAGGATATTTATCTTTCACCTCAACATAATGATGGTACATTTTGCTGAGTTTGTCTCTATCCAGCAGTCTGCAATCAGCGTTTGGGATATTGGATTGATGGGAATTAGCAGCGGTGGGGGTTTTCGGGGTAGATGTGGAGTAAGTCATAGATGCGCTGGCTAGAGGCATAAACCTTTATTGACTTTACCACAAGGGTTTTTATATCCCGTTAAATAAAAAAATACGCGCTATTGCGGGGAGAAACCTCACCCCCCCAACCCCCCTCTCCTCCAGAGGAGAGGGGGGAGTATTTCTCCCCTCTCCTCCAGAGGGGAGGGGCTGGGGGTGGGGTTCCACTGTCCCGGCGAATGACTGGTAGCCTAAAAAAATACGCGCTATTGCCAGAAGGTTACCCCTTCGTAAATACCCCAGGACTAGACTGCTCAACTCCAGCGTAGTACAGGTAGTATTGCTCATTAGTTTCTAGGAAACCAAACCGTAATAGCAATACTACCTGTACTACGCACAGTAAAGAGCGGGCTAGTGATGCGTGAGCGGACTAAGCGCATGGACAGCGATCCACTGCCCGGATTGCAAGGCTGTTGGGCCTTCTGGCGTAGGGCGTAAAGAAATTAACTGCTTTGGCGTTGGTGCTGAGTTTTCAGTGCCAAAATGTGTTCGCAGGGGCCTTTGAACAACTTGTTTTGAGAATGCCAATTGCAGGTACATTCTGCCTGAATTATACGACTATCTGAGTCGATCGTCAAAGAGGGAGTGTAAGTTTTTCCTTTATCCTGGACACTCCCTTGCAAAATCAGCACTTCAGACGCATCGCCAGTGCAGGAAGTCACCCGCACCGCATTCTGACTCAAGAAGCGAGATGCCTTCTCTTCGCGATCGTTAGCAAAGCGCAACTTATCGATCGGTAACGGTGACCGACTGAGTTCTCGCACCCGATACACTTGCTTGTTTAAGTCATAAATAGCACTACCTGCTTGCGTGTAAGCACTTAAAGCGCTCAGAACTACAGAACGGTCTAAGTTGAGGCGACGGGCGAGGACTTCCGGCGGTTCTGCCCAATTTTCCTTAAGGGCATTGAAAATAGACAGTTTTGTCGAATCATCCACCTCGGTGCGGGATGTCATGAGGTCAAAATTGCCCGATCGCGACCAGTCGTTCGCAGTCCATCCCGATAAGCCCAGTGTGAATGACATATCGCCCAAATCTGCTACGTAGAATGAAGGCATACCTGTGCCGAGAAGGTGGACGGTGAACTTTTTGGCGACGGGGATGAGACGTTCCAGGATATGCAGGCGGCGGCGTCCCCAGACGCGAATTACCTGTTCTGAAGTTCCGGTGTAAGGCGATCGCGGACAAACCACTTCGATATCCCACGGCTCAAACACCACCCGCACAGGCTGACCTGGTGTAAGATGATACCGCATACTGCGTGGCCCTTGCTTTTCCTTGTGGCGACGCAAAACCAAACACATATTGTGAATATCCATCGGGTGCAAATCGAACCGTGTCGCCGGTAAAGACATTGCGGAACTTACTTGCAAAAATCCTCTTACCCAGCTATCCGGTAAATCGATTTTGACTTCTTTGAAAGCTTCTTCGTTAGTAGTTTGAACTTCAAAACCTGACGGATCTACTTCTAATCTGGTAGTCTTGTAATTGCGAATTTTCTGAAATTCGTTATACAAGTCGTGGGAGTAGTCGATGTTTGTTGTACCGCAGGCGAATTCGTCGATGTTTTTGAAGACTTCGTAACTCGCACCCAGACGCCCGTAACTGGATTCATCGACGCTGAAGCACTCAAAAAATATCTCGTCGGGATGAACTGTAATGACTGGATCGAACAGAAATAAAATATCTAGTTGTTTTTGCCAAGCGTAATGGTGGAAGTTATTTCTGGCATCGTAATATGGTTTGAGACGCTGGTAACTGTTGTTGTTAAGTTGTTTCAGTTCGTCTCCCAGTTCCTTCATGCGGTTAGCAACTTCTTGTTTCTGGACAGCTACCAATTGCCAGTCAATTTGCAACTGTTTCGCCGCCCATTCTTTGTAAGCGGTTTTGTCTTTTGGTTTGAACCGCTGATCGGAAACGACGACATCGTGTAAGGCGCTGATTGCTTCCCGAAATGCGATGTTTTGGCGCAGTTCGCCGATGAAAAAAGTGGGTTCGCGCTTGGTGTCGGGGGAGAAGGACATCTGAGTGCGATCGGCCCTGTCAATTACGGCGGTACTTCCTTTGTAGGCGTAGTTTACTTCCATAGTTTCTTATTCCTCGATTGTTATTTTAAGCAACCTGAAGCAGCTTTCCAAATGTTATAGGTTCTGGCAGAGGTTTACCGTCTTCTAATGACGATTCTACTAAAAGTTCTAACACTTCGTGGGCATTTTTAATAGCTTCTTCATAAGTATCTCCATGTGTGTGGCAGAATTCTCCCCATTCAGGAAGACTGACGATATAACATTTATCTTCTTCAGACCATTGAATTATTATGGTGTAGTGATAATTCATTCTCCCTCTTCCTCCTGCTGTCCTTGGATTTGCTGTATTCTCTGAAGTGCATTGTTTACATCTTTTTCCTGGTACAGTTTAGCATCATTGCTATCATTGCCTGATAGAGTAATAGGTATGGGTAGAAGGGGATGATACCATTTTGTATGACTGCCCTTCCCAGAACGGTAAGTAAACCCTGCTTTTAGTAAGAAGCTTTTCAGTTCTCTAATTTTTCTAGGCATGGGTGCGATCGCGTAACATTTTCGTCAGTTGGAAAAGATATTTTTTACCGCAGATGAAGACAGATTAACGCAGATGAACGCAGATAAGATTTTTATCTGCGTTTATCTGCGCTTCTGATTTCCGAGATTGGTTTTACCTGAATTGGTAAGGAAATATGGGGATATGTTTTTTTTATTTTCACCATACTTTCGATCGCTGTCGCTTTATCGCCTATTGCCATAGTAGCAGATTGGCGGGTGAGTATTTCCGCTACTATCAATGCAGCTTCCTGAGTCTTTTGCGCTTCTTTATCCAAAAAAGCGAAGATGCGCTTTTTGGCAACGCGACTCCGATTTACTCGCGACAATACACTTATAAAGTATGGCATCAACTCTTGCAATCGTTCTGGATTATTAACTGAGTATGTTTCCAGATAGTTAGTGGCGAATAACTGCATATCTGTGGACGGATGTTCGCTGAATTTCAGCAGATATTCTTGTCCATTCGCTTCTTTGAAATGGCGAATGACTAAATTTCGTCCAAAACTGCGGACATCTTCACGAACACTATCGCAGAGGGTAATTAAAACGCTGGGTGTCAAATCTTCGGCGGTGAAGAATGTACTAAATAACCTCACCCCAAATTCTCGCGAATCATCCCATTTACATTCAACTATCCTTACTGCGGATAACATTTCCTCTTCGTTTCCACGCAGGCGGTTAATGTTTTGCAGAAACATTTCTCGCCCTGCTTCTCGTACAGACAATATTTCGTTATCCGCAAGTTTGACTATCTCTATTGTCTCAAAATCATTAGCCCAATTTTCCTGGTTTGCACTCAGCACATAACCAGCTAATTCCTGAGAAGCTGAAGATTTGGCTTTTAGCAATCTCAATGCTGTATCTTTGGTTACACCCGTCATCCATCCCGGCAAGTCTTCTTTCAGCAAACGCACGATCGCAGCGTGGATACCTTCCTTTGCTTCTGGTGTCATCAAAATATCGATCGTCGCTGTTGCCAATCTGGCGGCAAAGTCGGGGTAATCTGCCGAAAGTCGCCGCACGGTTGGGCGAATCGCATTACGTATATCTGCGAGTTCGTGAGTTAACATTGTTACTAGCAGTGAGGATTGACTCAACAGCGTGGGGTCGGGAAGTTGACCGAATATCCGAATACCAATTCCGCGTACAGATTCGTGGGGAGATGCTATTAAAGAATCGATTAATCCTGGCGGCAAATCTGCGGCAGGGATTTCGTGATTTAATAGAATACGAGTGCCGAATTCTTGAATTTCAACTAGAGGATGTTCCAATAAGTCGCGGATAACGGACATTCCCAAGGTGCGTAGTTGGGGAGTAAAGCAAGTTAGGAGTGTTTCGGTTATATCTTTGGCTTTTTCGGCAATATTGTCTTGGTAAGTTGGGTTGATATCCGATTTACTAGATAATTCTAGTAGTTCGGCGATGATTCGCGCAATCAGTAACTTTGCTACATTATCGCTGAGGGTTGAGGAACTCAGGAGTCGGCGTGCAAATTGTCTGGTGTCGGCATAGCAACTGGTGACTAAAACGGTGATAAAATTGATGTCGGAAAGAAAGCGATCGCGTCCTTCTTCAATCCACCGATAAGCTTCTGCACGCGCTTCGGCAATTATACAATTTACCACAGATGTAACCAAGGCTCGGTTTGGTTCGGCAGAGTTATATAAATTCCGCGCAATTTCAAATCCAAATCGTGCAGTTACAGCGTAAACTTTATTCAGCAGCTTGATTACAGTATCTACATCTAATTCAGCGGTAAACTGCGGACACGCACGCAATGCTTTAACTGCAAAATGATGAACTGGACTGCAACTGCTTTCCAAAAGCAAATGCAAAAGTTCATCTGGTTGTTGTTCCCAAAGTTGCGGAAAAGCTTCTTCTCGTACATCTGGTTCTGCATCTCCCGGTTTATAGGAATCGCGACAACGCCACGCCGTTGAATTCTCCTTTAGTTCGTAGCGCGGACTATTTTCGTAAAGGATATGATTAAATGTTAAATAGCCTGCGTAACTATCCCAGTTGCGGGTATACGAAATGCGATTCCAGTTATTAGCGCGATCGTATCTATGAAAAGTAGTTTCTCTAACTGGTTCGGCATCCGCATTTGAATGCTGAAGTAGGACACCTACAGCCATTTTAACATAATTGCGATCGCATAATTCACCCAACTGCCGAAGCGTGTGCCAAGTTCGCCGCCGCAGATAGTTGCGAGTATTGGTACTATAAGCAATCCTTGAGTTAGGACGCTTTAGTTCCTCTTCAATTTGATTGCTAGTATGTTCGTAGCGGCTTGTTTTAGGGTTATAATTATAGCCCTTTTTCATTAAGTACTCGCCTTCTGGAAGGCTTACATAATAACTATCACTACGGAACCTCGCCTCTGCTTTCTCAAATCGATAGGTAAGGATGCCAAATACTTCGGCATCTTGGCGATATTCAGCCATTTTGAAAATGTGCCGATATCGCTGAAAGGCATTTGGTAGAAACCACCCAGCGTGCAATATTTCCAGGAGTGCTGGACGAACATACTCGTTATCGATTTGATAAATAATATCGAGGACAGCAAAACGCTGGTAATCTTTAGTAACCAGTGCAATAACTGGTGGTGAAGAAGATTCTAAAAAGCGATATTCTAAATAATCGCGCAAGGCGTTGGCAAATTCATCTGCCGAACCATTTCTAGCTTTTTCGCGCAACTCGGTTGGCAATTCTGCTATTTTTTCAGTACGCAATCTTGTTTTTGTCGCTTCATCGGAAAGTTTGAGTAAAGCTTCCCATGCAATGCGGCGAACAAAGTCGGGTGTAGAGGTATTTTCATATAACTGTGTGAGGGTTGGTAAAACTTCGCGATCGCCACACCAACCCAAAGACCATACAATACAGTAATCTCTCAGAGCGTCGCCAGTACCGATGAGTGGGAGAAGTAAAGGGACAGCTTCGCGGATTTTCAGTTCGCCTGCACGCCAGATTGCCCGTTCTAGAGGCCATTTCGTTGTATTTTGGCTGGCAAGACGGTTTAAAATAGCCTGTCTGCGTGCGTCTGGGGAACTCTCCCGAACTGCTGTTGGTGCAGGGGTTTGACTCGCAGGCGGGGTGCTGACATCCCTATAACCTTTGTTGACCTTTTCCGCAACTAACTTGTCGAAGATTTTCTGTGCTTGGACTAATGGGACAGCTTGTTCTGTTTTCACACCTTCTTTAAGGTTGCTACCCCGGCGTCCATAGCGAAAGTTGACCGCGTATCGGTCTTGACCAGTTTGACACAAATCGACTTCGTACACTTTGTCTGAACTTCCTTCCTGGTAGTGGAGGGTGGTTCGTTTGATTAGTTGCATGGTAGTTACCGCCTGGAAATTGCGATCGCAAACCTCATTTCTTTAGTTTGCCATATTTTGAGGAAACATAGACTGTGAGATTAAGTGCAGTTTATCTATAATAATAGATTGCTCGGTCGCTTGACCTGGTAAAATCTGAATGTTAAACTTATAAGATAAGTTTAGAGTAAAGTGTGTCAAAAATTCCCACGCCAGAACAGAAAACACAATGCTTCAATTTATCTGTGTGGTTCAGCAAGCTGTATTTGCCGATCAACAACAGTTTGGAGCGACTTCTTAATAAAGTTATATTTACAATAAATTTTACCACATTATCTGCTGATTTAAATTTATGTCAGCAGGCAAAGTTTGTAAATTTCCACAAATACTCAAAAGATAATCTTGCGCTGCACTACCTCGTTTAAAAGTTGATTTTTGTAAGGCGGACATTAATAAATTCGGATTAATTAGTTTCTTAACCATTACTCCAGCAATTTGGAAATCCACTAAGTTAGGATAAACCTCTTTGAATATTGGCTCTGCTAAATCGGGATCGAACAACTCTACAAACACCAAAATTGCTTGTCTAGCATCAAAGAGATAACAAACTGATAAATACTTAGAATCTGTTTCCATATAAAAACGTTTTTTCGTTCGGTCGGATGAACTCTTCCATAAAATAGATCCCATATTTTGTTGGCATACTACTATAATGTGAGGCTGGTTTTCTTGATATACACCTGCAACAAAACCCCGAAATAAAGACCAAGCTTCTCTAGGGATTGTTTCTCCTTCTTTGCTTTTGTACAGTACTGAAGGGAACAGGGGTTTACTGGTAAGTTTAAGTAAGCGTTGTAATTCTGAGAACCTGGGACTTGTTTTAGGAAGATATTGTTTAACTTTACTATAATTGAGCAAAGGTTTAAACCTGTCGATATACTCTTGCTCTAATCTATCAAGTTCTGAAACAGAAGTTAGAATATATCTAATAACAATCTTGTCTAATCCTTTTCGAGAAAATTGTTTGTAACGGTGATGGATTCCTCCAGACCAACGACTTTTTAAACTTTTAGCCTGACCAATATAAAGTAATTGATCACGTTCATCAATAACAAAATAAATACCTGGATTATCAGGAAGTTGATGACGTTGGCGTAAAGTAACCTGTCCTACAAAAATCGGAAAATCAGTCATATTTTTTAGTGTTATTATAAAGAGGTTTTAGCCGTTACACTCAGTTTTTTCTTTCGCCATTTTTCTGCGCTTTGTTTAACAGCGTCTATTTCCTCAAAATATACCCGTATCACAGGTATTTCAAATTCCACGCCCAAAACTATGCTAACTTGGAGAATCTATACAAAACTAGCACATTGATCATCTCTATACCAGAAAACTTAACTATGCAGACTCTAGATGAGTCACTGGAATCTGTACAGTTTTTTCCGGTCTTTTTGCACCAGTTGCAACGGCATGAACTGTGCGAAGAATATCAGCTGAGTAGTAACGATTGCCACAACAGTCACAAACCCCAATCGTCACATCTTCAAGAATAACAAATCCATCTCGGTGTTTGAATGCCTCATGCTTGACAGTTCGGGGTTGAACTGTTCCCTCGCAGTACTCACATTTGTATCCGTACATAGAATTAACCTTCAAACTCAGTGACTTCATAAACTGTAATGATGAGATAACGTCCGCTACTAGCGAAACGTCCGACTACTCCCACAGAAGTTTGTCGATCGAGTGCCGTCCCCACTACTACATATTTTTTACCTCTGGGGTCGTCTTTCTCCACTCGGATGACCTGACCGCTTAAAACAGCCTCTTCCACATCCAGAATAGTCAACAAATCCTCTGCCATCTCTTCCATAGCATGGGCTGACATATCATATTGGCAAAGACGAATCTTTTCCCTGATGCGATCGATGTCTTGACGAGGCACTTGTGAATCTCAAACACAGTCATTGCATGATACCAAGTTTAGTATGCTGACTTCCGGGGCATCGTTGGTAGATGCCCCGGATAGAGATAAATCGCGATCGCAAGCTTCGTTTCTTTAGTTTTACATATTTTGAGGAAGCAGAGCCGCTGGGATGGGGTTCCCAGGTAGAACTTGGGGAATGGCGATCGACCTGGTAGAAGCCGAATGTTAGAATTAGTGCGATCCGTTGTGATGCAAATTCAGCGGGTATGGTTATAATGAATTGAGGTTATCTGTAGGAGGATTTTGAGTTGGCGTTCGATCGCTCTTTGGCCCAGATTAACTAGACTCTGGCGACTTGCTCTAGGGTGGCGGTTGAGAAGCAAGAGGGGCCGATCGCTGAGGCTATCAATTCTCTGGTTCGTCAGACCCCATTGACTAGAGTGGCAACTTCAGGCCGTTCTTTGGTGTATAATATGTCCCTAGTCGTTTGCACTGGTAGCGAGGGATAAACGAGAGTGGTCAGTTCTAACAAAGCTTTGAACATGATGCAACTCTCCCTAGAGGTTGTAAGTGAGACACAACAAATTAGGGAACAAGAGTTAAAACCTTTAACACAAGGTTTTCAACTGCAATATTCACATCCTCATGGGCAACTTTATCAAGGTAATTCAATTGATTGGCTTAAATCTCTTGAGTCTGAGAGTGTTAATCTGATTTTTGCAGATCCACCTTATAACATTAAAAAAGCGGATTGGGATAACTTTGAGAATCAAGCGCAGTACATAGAATGGTCACTTCAATGGGTTCGCGAAGCTTCGCGTATTCTAAAATCAACAGGATCTCTATATATTTGTGGATTTTCTGAAATTCTAGCTGACCTAAAGCATCCAACATCAGAGTATTTTAAGAGTTGCCGTTGGTTAATCTGGCACTATAAAAATAAAGCGAATTTAGGTAGGGATTGGGGGCGATCGCATGAAAGCATTATTCACTTTCGTAAATCCGATCGTGTCAAACTAAATATTGATGATGTCCGAATTCCCTATGGCGCACATACTTTGAAATATCCTTCACATCCGCAAGCGAAAACAAGTGCTTACGGGAAAGGTGCAACAAAGAAACACGACAACTGGACACCCAATCCAAAAGGTGCAAAGCCTAAAGATGTATTAGAGATTCCTACTACTTGTAACGGTATGGGTGAAACAACACCTCACCCCACGCAAAAACCCGAAGAGTTATTAAGGAAATTTGTTATGGCGTCCTCTAATGAAGGGGATTTGGTTATCGATCCATTTTCAGGTTCAGGAACAACTCTCGTTGTTGCAGAACAACTAAATCGTTATTGGATGGGATGCGATCTTAATATGGAATACAACGATTGGGCATTCAGACGTATAGAAAATGTTCGTCGAATTACAAAAGAAGAATGGATCTCTCTCGATCTTAAAAATGCAGAAAGACGAGAATCTATAAGATGAACTTAACAGATTTAGTCAATCATGCAACTGATAAAAAACGATTTCAAAATATTCAGGATTACATAACTTTTTGTGAGAGCTACCTAAAATTTATTGAGACGGGTTTGCAAGCTAGAATTGTTTCGCAGAACGAGAATCACTACCAGTTTTATCAGTATCAGAGTGATGGCTATTACAATATTACGCGCCCAATTAATACATCTTTGATGTATGAGGAATCTGTATTTTAAACTAATTCTGTTCAGTTTTTACAAGCTCTAGAACAGTTGCGCGATCGACAGTTACCTGATGATGGATTGAGGCAAGTTTTAATTTGTACTATCTACACGATTCAGCAATCAATCGGCGCTACTCTCGATGCACTACCTTCAGGAAGATCTAATCAAGCTCGCAAAGTAAATGGGGATCTTTTTGAGCGTTTAATCCGTCTCATAATTTCAGATTTAAATATAGATTGTGTCGCTGGAACAGCACAAGTTCCAATTAAAGACGAAAACGGTAAAGTTTTGTTTCATGCCAGTTATCAACACGACTTGTTGATCAGCGAAGAAGATGAACTCAAAATTATTGGTTCGGTAAAAACTTCAAGTAAAGATCGTATTGACAAAATTTTTGTAGATAAGTTTTTGTACAATAAATTGACTAATACCGATGTACCTCATATTGCAATTTTCCTCAACGATGTGCAAAGAAAGAAAACGAAGCAACAGAACCGCTATGGCATTAATGCTACCTTTTTGCCGGGGCATTTCAAAGCTTACACTATCAAGCTAAATCCATTGGATGGTGTGTATTACTGTGATATTCGACCGAATATGATTACAGATCCGTTGCTCTCACAGCACATTCAAACTATCGATCATTTTTTCTATGACGATCTTTGGAATTTGCTCAGTAGAGATGGACAGTCCCTAGAAGAGGTAGAAATAGAAGAAGGCGAAAACAAGGAAAGGGAAGAATAGTCTATAGCAATAATGCCTTCGCTGACTCTTGACTGCTAAAATTAGAGCGATCGCTTTCCCTATTTAAGCTACTCTAAAAGATATATTTTCTAGCACTACATTAGGCATACTTCCAGTACCTAAAACCTGTGTAGCATCTAAAACTTCTATGCCTACCAATAACTCATTTTCCCCAATATTTAAAGCAATTTCGTCAGTTAACTGTAAAGTACGACACTGATGCTTACCTTCTACAAGTCTAATGTAGAGAGCATCAATTTCGGAATCATAACTAATCTTCATAAACTTTTACCTCTGGTGTTCTAACAATCCACTTTTAGGACAACTCACTAACATTTATCAGGTTTTAGCTGTTGTACTCACTTTTTCCTTTCGCCATTTCTCTGCACTTTGTTTAACAGCTTCTATTTCCTCAAAATCTACCCGCATCACAGCCGTTTCAAATTCCACACCCAAAACTGTGCTAACTTCGAGGATTTCTACGAAACTGGCACATTGATAATCTGTATCTTCGTACTGCCTAACTCGCTGTTCTTCAATTCCTAGTATTTGAGCTAGTTCTTGCTGACTGATTTTGGCTGCTATTCTGGCTTTAATTAAACCATCAGGTAACTTATTTATGCTCTCAACTTTAATTTGAATCGGCTGGCTCTTATCACAATTAATCAGTCTTTCATATTCAGCTATTTCTGACTTTAATTCATCAACTTGACTTTGATATGAGTCTCTATGAAGTTGCCAGCGCGTCTGGTCAGCTTTCAAGTTTTCATTATTATCCAATTCAGCTACAGACTGTTCAAATCGCCGTAACCAATCTAAGGAGTTACGATATTGTTGCTCGTTTTTTATCATGGTTTCCACCTTGGTAAATCTATAGCAAGAATTCCTTTGCGCGTATTTGTTCTGGTATCAAATTGGAAAAAGTCTATGTAGGCTGTTCCCGAATCATTAGCTGGGTAATTAGATGGAAAAATTTCACCTTTATACTTGTTTTTTTGTTCGGCACGTCGCAGTGCGAAATTATATAAGGTAGGAGCAATGGATTTCAAGTAATCTATATCAACCCCATTGTCTTCCCAACAAGCATCGAAGTCTCCAGGTTTTTCTTTACTGGTGACAAAACTACCGTCAATATAAATGGTTCTACAACCTGCTGCTTTTAATTGGGTCATTGCTAGTTCCAAACCATCTATCATCCGCCGCCTCTTAGAATTTGTACCAAATCTATCTTTAAACTCGTCCCATTCGCAAAAATGAACCCCTGGTGGTAGATTGCCGTTTTTATCAAATTCTGCAATCACTTCCTCACACCCACTCCACAAATTGATTGTCCAGCTTTTTCGCGTACCACAATTATCCTTATAACTTAGGCACGCTTATTTTGGGGAAAACCTTAAGAATCTTACCACTTAGAGCGTTACCTAGTTTCCTCGGTTCCAGCTTGTGCAAACCACCTCTATACACGCGACCCTCACCCATCAACGCCTCATCGGAAATGCGATCGCGTAGCGGGCCGTAGGCGATCGATCGCCTGCCACACCTCTGTCTCGCAATTCTGGCTCATCTAAAAGCAATGATTCAGGATAAATAGAGCGCACGATCGTTCATACTGGATAGTAGACACCTTCGATCGTAAGAGCCATCTATGTTGCGACAAGAATTGAAAGAGCAAGTCTTCAAGCTACCACCCAGCGATCGCCTTGCACTGGTGAGCGCTATTATTGAGTCCCTACAAGACACACCAATTTCTGAGTCCGATCGTTCTGGCGCGATTAGACGAATGCGAGGCTTGTTAAAAACAGACCGGTCAGCACCGACGGATGAAGAAGTGGCTGCGATGTTAGAACAGCGACGGGTGGAGAAGTTTCTTCAGTGAGAGTCTTAGTTGATACCAACATTGTCCTAGATTTTCTGTTGCAGCGAGAGCCGTTTTTTCAGGAGGCGGAACAGTTGTTTCAGGAGATCGATTCTGGTCGTGTCGTTGGATATGTAACAGCGACAACGCTTACAGATATTTTTTATATTTCCCGAAGACACACTCGCAGTGTCTCGCTAGCGCGGCAAGCAGTTTCAGAAACAATGACTGCTATGGTGATTTGTCCAGTTAATCGAGCAGTCTTGGAATCAGCGTTCAGATCTGGTTTAGTTGATTTTGAAGATGCTGTTCAAATTGCTTGTGCCGTTATACAAGGATTAGATGGTATTTTGACACGCGATACACAAGGATTTTTGAATTCGCCTGTACCTGTGTTGTCAATTCATGAGTTGTTGCAGCGATCGCGGGCGCAAGATAGATAGTAGTCGATCGGGACGCAGACAAGTTAGACCTCGAATTCGATTACAGAAACAATGGCAACAGCGATCTCTGACATCGTAAGCTCAGATACATTACCCAGTCTGCGGATGAATCTTTGTAAATCTACACCTCTCAGTTGCAGAGTGTCAATTGCAGAAACTTTGGTTAAACCATTCGTGGCATCGGGTTCAACTTTTACGTGCCAGAAATTTTGTAAGAAGTATGGTTTCCAGTCTGTAACAGGAGCAATAAGTTTGATGGGAAGTTTACCTACTGCATCAGAACTGATGACAACGGCAGGACGCACTTTCTTAATTTCTGCACCAACAGTAGGATCGAAGTCAATCTACCAAATTTCTCCACGTTTAGGTATATCGGAGCTAGTAGTCAATGATGTCACCTGACATTAACTCCTTCCAATCAGAATCTTGTTGATAGTGAGCAAGCATTGTCTCGGCTTGACTTTCGAGAATACCTCTGCGTTCAGCCATTGGTAATTTTAAGAAATCTTGACGTTGTTCTAAGGAAAGATATCGATCTTCAACAGAATCAGGAGTAGGTTCTGGAACTAGAATAACTACTTCGACAGTTTCTCCCACCGAAAGGCTGGGAGATTGAATTTCAATTCTGTTTCCTGGCAAAACTTTTGCCGTTATATATAAAGTTGATTTCACGACTTCAATTTACCCCTATCGTTCGCGTAGCGTGCCGGAGATTCATTTAGATAGGTTTGCCTGTGTTCCCAGGTGGAACCTGGGAACCAGAGAAACTAGAAAACGCTATGTGGCGATCGCGCCTTGTGGCGATCGCGCTACTCCTAAACTTACGACAACCTTTAACTGGCGGCTAAACTCTCCACACTGAGAGGAACCAACTCTCCGTGGCCCGTTAGTCCCAGGAACATAGGTTCTTGTGGTCGAATAAACTGGCCTGTGAGGACGCAACGTTCTTCTCGTTCCGCTGTAGCTGGAATACTTGCCCGAATGTCAGCTCTCGAAAACTGGGGTTTATAGCCACCCGATTTCTGTTGGACGTAATTCCACAGGACTTCGCGAATCAGCGCTTGATAGCCTTGGTTGCCAGCCAAGTCTTTGAGTCTATCTTTTAAGTCTCGTTCCAAGCGTATGCTGGTAACGTCCATGTCGGTGGTGGCGGTACGGGTTAAGGCGTGCATAATTTTTCTCCAGATGGGTGGACAAATCTATAATACAAGTGTAGTATTTTAAAAGTAAGATTTAAAATTTACAGCCTTCAACAATTACTCCTGTGAACAACCAACAGTCCCTTTCCAGTCAAATGCCCCCGGCCAATCGCTTCGGCGTTGGTAGAAGTGCCTCATGGCGCTTAGGCGGGGGTATTGGCGTGCATGGCCTGTTTAGGGTGATCTATGGTTTAGGAGAACAAGGAACAGAGATAAAAGACGATTTTTCGATCGGCAATCATCGGCCCAATCTAGCCGGAGATCCAATTAAACGAAGCGGGAGGTACAGACTTAGAGTAACTGTACCTATATAGGACAAGAAGACCCCAAAGCCTTCCAATCCCCGCTTCTAACCAAACAGAGGCGGGGGTTTTTGTATAAGGAGTGAAGTCGTGACGATCGCATCGCAACCTCATAGGCGTAACCCAACTGATGTCTTAACCCAGTCGGTAGTAGTTTTTTCCAAGAACTACCTGCCGATGAGTCGAATCAATATCAAGCGTGCAATTGTTTTGCTGGTGAGTGGGAAGGCGGAACCGCTGACTCATACGGAGGAGAAAGGATGGCAAGTGCGATCGCCTTCTGTGGTGTTCGACGTGCCAAAACAGATCCGTCTGACTTTCCCTGGTAACGAAAGGCTGTGGAATGTGCCGCCGGTGAATCGGCGTGAGGTTCTGCGGCGCGAT
Source organism: Argonema galeatum A003/A1 (assembly GCF_023333595.1). Lineage (GTDB taxonomy): Bacteria > Cyanobacteriota > Cyanobacteriia > Cyanobacteriales > Aerosakkonemataceae > Argonema > Argonema galeatum. Next base: position 155,801 of record NZ_JAIQZM010000010.1, on the reverse strand, counting down.
CGTTACACCTGCCAATACTGCGGTAGCACCAAAAATTTAACGCTAGATCACGTAATTCCCCGGTCAAAAGGCGGAAAACACAGTTGGGATAACGTAGTTACTGCCTGCGAGAGGTGTAATTCTCGGAAAGGCGATCGCACTCCTGTACAAGCTGGAATGCCACTCCGTACCCAACCGAAAGCACCAATGCACCCAGTTGTCACTTTTGCCGAACAGTTCTGGCGCGAACAACAGCAAGAAAATCTGGAGTAGCGGGAGATACCCGATCATGCTGAAACTCACTTACACCGAAAATAGCTTTCAACTAGAGCGTCTGGCTCAATTCCTCGAAGATTGGGTCACGGCAAGAGTGATTCTGTCGCTGCGAGCTGGTTGGCATATCTGTGTCGAACCTAGCACGGCTTCGTTTTTGCTGCCTGCCGACTTACCAGGGATCGATCGTCTGGAAGCAGAGGCGTGGCGCGAAGACTCTGAAATCATCTCTCTATGTGCTTGCGATGCAGAATATGTCGAAGTCAGCTTGCACGGAACTTGGGTTTCGGCGGGTACTGACAAAGATGAAGGTGTGTTCGTCGTCTCAATGAGCGATCGAACGGAGTTCTTCTTGTTCAAACTCTGGCAAGAAGCGCAACTTGGAGCTTCTTGCGTGAGTGAATAAAATGAATTTTTGGGATGAGCAAAATGCTCATCCCTTTTTGTTGCTTTCGGTTGGTAGCGGAGCGAGAATCATAGTATAGCTAGGGACTAGGGAAGAAGAGTTTAGAATCCGCCAACGTTTCAGCAATTCAGAATGTCCTAACCGCCAAGGCGGTTGCTATATGGTATAATTCCGTAAAATAACCTATTAGCACAAACAATACTTAGCTATGGACGCTAGTGAATTGCGATCGGCCCTTGCTGGAAACATCTACGCCCTCACAATTGCTGAACGAGATTATAAAAAAGCACAAGCTGAAGCAGATAAATGGGAAAGCCTATATCAACGTACTTTAAAGGTAGGAAATGATGAATCAGCCCTTAAGAAAATTCAGTTTTATAAAGAGGTATTGACTAAAAAGGCTAGTAATTTAAAAACAATATTAGATGAACAAAAACAAAGAGTTGCTAAACTCAAAAGTAAGTTTAAAACTCATCTTAATACATTAAATACTCCTATGAATAATAGTGGTAGACCTTTGACAGAAGAAAAAGCTAACCAGCTACCACCCATTTCTCAGTCGGTATCTGAGTTGTCTGGCAATCATTTAGAAACTCGAATACGTAAAATAGCATCCGATTTGGAAGATATGAAGTCTCAACTGCTTCAACAGCAAACAGCTATTTCTCAAATGCTAAAATTGAATGTTGCATCTTTAGAAGAAGTAAGAGATATTTTAAAGCAAAATTTTTCTATTAAAAGTGGATTAGTAGATACCGAAATTAAAACTGAACCTGCATCGATTCAATTAGATGATTATATAGATTTGGATGATGAATTGATGAAACTGAAAGAGCAGTTATTGGAAAATTTTCCTAAACAAGTTACTTCCAATACCGAAGAAACTAATCCCCAAGCATCTTCCTATTCATCAGGTTCAGCAGTTGACAAAGATTTAGAAGAACTGCGAAAGCAAATAGATAGGCTGTAAATATACAGAAGATGAACAAAGACATGGAAAAAATAAATATCACGTTGAATAAAAAGGAGTACACAAGATTAGTAGCTGAAACCTTGCCAAGAGTTATTCATACAGAAGATGAGCATAAGCGCCTCGTAAAAGAGGTAGAAAAGCTCATCGATTTAGGTGAAGAACTGACAGATGAGCAAGCCGAAGTGTTTGATTTGCTAGTCACCCTCATCGAACAATATGAAGATAAGCATTATCAACTCAAAGCTGCAACCCCTCATGAGATATTGAAGGAATTGATGCTAGCCAAAGAGCTAAAACAAAAGGATTTGATAAAAGTTTTTGGTTATAAGGGTATCACTTCAGAGGTGATTAATGGCAAAAGAAGCATTAGTAAGAATCAAGCCAAAGCACTAGGAGAATTTTTACACGTATCACCTGCGCTCTTTTTGTAAAACAATTGCACTTCAGCTAAATCGCTCAAACTCTCAGTTGTTCCAAAACTAAAACTGTTAGCCCCGGTAAAGAAGGTAAACGTGCATCATTTGTCAAAAAAAACGAAGCACCCCCATGAATAGCCGTAGCCATTTGAACTGCATCTGCTGTTCGCAAATTATAATCTGCCCTTAGTTGTGCAGCAGTTTGAGCGATATCAGAAGAAACTTCAATAGTAGTCAAACCTTGCTGATCAAAAAGAATGTCCCGATATTCCTGGGCTAATGCTACGTTTCCTTGTCGCAAAGGATAGACAAGCACTTCCGATAGAGTTAAAACAGATGTAACAACCCTAAACTCACGGCGATTCAACGCCTCAAAGAAAGCGTCTGCTATCTGCAAATAAATTGGATTTTCCTCAATATAGTAAATCAAGGGCGCACTATCTAATCCAACTATTTGCCCCTGTAGCTGAATTAACCATTCCATGAGTCGCGTTCCTGATTTACATATTCTTGAGCATCAATACCTTTCCAAATTTCCTTACCCAACCCCCGCAACTCCAGAATACTACGCCTTGGTCTAGCCGTAACTTGGTGACGAGCTACTGATATCAAATCGTTTATCAGCTTCAGTTGTTCTTCTGGAGTGAGTTCTCTTGCTTGTTTCAAGACTTCGGTATAGTTAGACATTGACCTTCTCCTGCGATCGCTTTGTCCTGAATTTAACATACATAAATTGGTTCTTCCCTTGTCAAATATGCGGTCGTAGTAGCACAGGTAATTAAAATTTTGGTATGACCGACATACTGATGATGCCGTGCTACTACAAAATGTTTGTGTTGAACATTCGCATAATAATTCCGAAAGACCCGCAGCGATGTCACCATAACCGCACAACACCTAGATAGGCATTAATCTGGAGGAATGCGATCGCGATTTCCGCTCACATCCGCTGAAACGCGATCGTATTTACGTGAAAACGCACCCGCAACAGATCCAGTCAGCTTCCAAATTCCCCAAACTCGTTTTTTACAGGTTTTCAGCGGTAATTGACCGCAAACCTCTTTCGGTGACCAAAAATGGTCGTTAAAATCGTAGTATCCCATAATATATCCTCCAAGCTTTCTAATTCTAGACCTCTCAAAAGTAAGAATTTTTCCTACTTTTGTTTTTAAATGTTGAACGAGATTTGCACTTAAACAAACAGCGCTATGTAACAAATTCCGCATTTTTTGGACTCTTTTTTGGTCAAAAGCCCTAAATAGGGAATTTCATCCCCCCAAGGTATTATCCCCAAGGATCGGCAAAATCAATTCAATGGGAATTTTAATACTTTTTGGTGACAAATCCGCCTCTTACTGGGCAAAAACCTTTAAAACGCTGAGCTTCCCAGTTTCAAATCCTATTAATTTTTCTTTGATAAGCTCGATCGCAAACGCTAATAGCGTAGCGTTCACAATCTCGATCTCTTCATCACCACCCGCACATACCAGAATTATAAAAATATTACTCGTAAATTAAATGCGAATTTACACTGAATTAACGAACTCAGTATTATCAACAAGTACCCACAGTGAGTTATAGCTGCAATTTAACAATTATCTGATTTTTCAAGGGATCGGGTTGCGCGATCGCCTATTCCTACCTGTCCCACAGCGCGATCGCCCACTTTCTCAACTTACCGTACTTCTTATATATATAGTGCGATCGTACTAGCCCCCCCTGCCCCCCCAAATCTGGGGGGAGTAAGCTCCTGTTCCCCCCAGATTTGGGGGGCTAGGGGGGGCGAAACAAAAAATATTGCGTAAGTCCTATATATATAGTGCGATCGCCAACCAACCTATTGCCCCACTACCTTGTAGTATCCCTCAGTATCCTCAGAACCCTCTCGTGAAACCAGATTGGGACTAAAGCTTGCCTTCTTGTAGTGTGCCGCAACCATATCGATCGCTCCTTCATTACCCTGTAACCCTTGCCATTATTGCTTTATAGCCAACAGCACCACTTTCCCAAAAAAAAATTTTCCCAAACCCTTGACACTTTGTAGTACGTTATGTAGTATAAGTATATGGCGAGGGAGAGAGAGCCAAAAGCCTCACCCCAAGCCCAACCGAACCTTGAAAACTAAATAATTCACCCATTTCATTGTTTAAGCAAAGAAGTTAACAGTGGAGGTAGAAAATACCTAGCTGTAACAAGTGCGGTTAGCTTGTTTTCTGAACCAGCGATTTAATTTAATCTCTTATTAAGTCGTTGATTCATAAAAGATAGTCTAATGCCAAAAGATTTAAGCTCAGTAAAAGCAAAGGTAATCCAACTGCGAGTGAAAAAACACCTATCACTTAGGGAAATTCACCAGCAAACGGGAGTGCCGAAAGGAACACTGAGTAATTGGTTGAAACCATATCCTCTCCCAGAGGAGATCAGGGAAGTAAAACAAGCTGTTGCCTATGAAAAGCTGCAAAACTACATTAAAACTGTACGCAAGCGTCAGAGGCCAACAGAGTCTAAATTTCACAAGGCATTAGGCGATCAAGAGCTAACCACATATCAAAAGAGCAGTATCGCTGAAGCTGCTGTCCTATTTCGTCTAGCCTTGCACAGATTCAAGGTTTATGGATCGTTATTCGACGGCGGAACCGCAGATTGGGTAGTCGAGAGTCCTAGCGGCAAACACCTAAAACTACAGGTCAAGTTTGCTCGGATCGACAATCGAGGTATGCCAATCATTCCCCTACTTTGTAGTGATGGCAGAACCAAGTTTAGGTGTTATCGAGAAGAAGAATTCGACTTTGTAGTCGGCTACTGCTTTTTCTCAGACACAGCTTACGTTCTGTCATTTGAGGAAGTCAAGGGTAAAACCTGTCATGTTCCTCAAGAGCAAGACGAAGAAAGGTGGGATAAACTGCTCAATTTATGAGGCTGTAGCTTAGTTGGGAGAGCGCCGGTTTGTCAAACCGAAGGTCGCGGGATCGAGACCCGTCAGCCTCGCTTAAATAGTCCCGTAGGCGAATTGGTTTAAGCCGTCACCCTCTCAAGGTGAAGATTGCGAGTTCAAACCTCGTCGGGACTACCAAATGGTCAGGTCGCCAAGTTGGTAAGGCGTCGGTCTGCAAAACCGACAAGCGTGGGTTCAAATCCCACTCTGACCTTGGCGTGATATAGCAGCGTAGCTTAATGGCAAAGTCCCAAGCTCATACCTTGGTTAATGCGGGTTCAAGTCCCGCCGCTGCAACCAAATGCAGGGATGGTGTAACAGGCAACATCTCGATCTCCAAAATCGATGTTCTAGGTTCAAATCCTAGTCTCTGCGTTCTACTGCGTGTCCTCATCCGGGAAGCTTACATACTGGATAACGGTTGCAAAACCGAAGTAGGTTCGATTCCTACAACCTCCGCCAAAATTTGGAGGTTAATAAAAAAGCTTTTCAAACTTGCACGCAGTTGAAATCCACTACAGTGCTGTACGCAAATGGTTTAAGCGACGTGCCTTTCAACCACGTGATTGCGGGTTCGAGTCCCGTCAGCACTATCAAAATTTGGGTTGGCTCACCTATTGGTGTAGGTATCTGTCTGTAAAACAGTAGCTTAAAGCGTTGCAAGTTCAAATCTTGCCCGACCCATTTTGGAGAGGTGGCCGAGTGGCTTATGGCACTTTCCTGCTAAGAAAGAGCGGTTTAACACCCGTCGAGGGTTCAAATCCCTCCCTCTCCGTTTTATCCCCTGGTAGCTCAGTTGGTAGCAGCGCTTGTTTGAAGAACAAGAGGTCGTCAGTTCGATACTGACCTGGGGGACTGGCATTGCCTCATAGCTCAATGGCAGAGCGAGCGGCTGTTAACCGCGATGTTGTAGGTTCAAGTCCTACTGAGGCAGCCATTTATTTATTGCCGGGTAGACGAATCGGTAAAGTCCCCTATCTCTGAAATAGGAGTTATGCAGGTTCAAGCCCTGCCCCGGCAGCCAATATTGGGAAGTACGCAAATAGGTAAAGCGACTTGATTTTGGATCAAGTGTTTGAGGGTTCGATTCCTTCCTTCCCAGCTTTTGCTCCTGTAGCCCAACTGGAAGAGGCCGCTGTCTCAAAAACAGTCATGTGTGAGTTCAAATCTCACTAGCTCCCGTGGTGCAATTAGCAGACACGCTAGGCCGAGATCCTAGTTTTTTACAGGTGCAAATCCTGTCGGGAGTACCAACTTGGGTCGTTGGCAGAGCGGATATGCAGCTGCCTTTTAAGCAGACTTATCCAGGTTCAACCCCTGGGCGACCTACCAAATATGGGCGTTTGGCAGAACGGTTATGCTCCTGACTCTTACTCCGGCTGACACAGGTTCAACCCCTGTAGCGCCCATTGAATTCTGCCACTCGAATTCAATCAGGTTCATACCCTGAATATCAGACAGGTTCAACTCCTGCCCCTGCCACCAAAATGCAGGTGTGGTGTCAATGGCAACACAGCAGTCTTGTAAACTGCCTATGCGAGTTCAAATCTCGCCTCCTGCTCCAGTATGCGGATATGGTGTAGCGGTAGCATCTGAGTCTTCCAAACTCTAGGCACGAGTTCAAATCTCGTTGTCCGCTTCAAAAATGCGGGTGTGATGTAGTGGCTAGCATCTGAGTGCGCCACACTCAGCGCATGGGTTCAAATCCCGTCATCCGCTTCCGTAGTCCTGTAGCTCAACGGTAGAGCATTTGCCTTACAAGCAAGGTGTTACGGGTTCAAATCCTGTCAGGACTACCAATTATGAGAGTGTAGCTCAACTGGATAGAGTACCAGATTACGAATCTGGATGTTGTGGGTTCAAGTCCTACCACTCTCGCTTTGTGGGAATGTAGCTCAATGGATAGAGCGCGAAGCTTCTACCTTCGTTTGTGTGGGTTCAAGTCCTACCATTCCCGCTGGAAACTTTAGTTTTGTTTAAAAGAGGTGAGTTAAATTGATTTATTAATTTTTGCACAAATGGCATTTCGCATTTCAAAGCGTGACCTAACATCCGAGAGCCTACATACTTTAGTACGAGAGGAAAAGTAACGCTGTCAAAAAGCAGTGGGCGTTTGCAAACGGGGAGTGCGAAGAACCCGATAGGTGGGCTTGGAGGTAGCCATCCTTTAAAGAGTGTGTAACAACTCATCGGCGGAGCCCCTCTAGTAGCTGAGAAAACGCAAAATGCTCTGGTAACTTGCACGCTATTTTATCTAAGTGCGATATGCCTACGGCACGCTACGCGATCGCTAAAACATGGGTCTGTAGCTTAACTGGTAAAGCGTCTACCTTGCAAGTAGAAAGATGTCAGTTCAATTCTGACCAGTATCCACCAAAAATGGGGTCATAGCTCAATTGGCAGAGCGCTTGCCTTGCACGCAAGAAGTTAGGAGTTCGATTCTCCTTGATTCCACTGATGGTGTCTGAAGTCGAAGTGGTCGAGACGCTAGCCTGTGAAGCTAGTTATTAGCACGGTTCAAGTCCGGCCAGACACCCTTATGGAAGATGCCGCTGAATGGACGGCAACTGGTCTTGAAAACCAGGGCAGGGTAACACCTGGGGGTTCGATTCCTCCATCTTCCTTTTTCCACCGGAAGCCGAGAAGCGAGGCACTGTGCTGATAACGCAGAGGTAGAAGGGGCAGTACCTTCCCGGTGGATTGCTCGTAAGTGCATAGCTTTATAGTAGAAGAATAAAATTGTGTGTCAAAATATTGTGTTGAGAGTTAGTCGATCGTGCGCCTGCAATCGCCTGGTTTGCTTGTGATGGCATTGGGTAGTCTAAAGGAATAAGCTGATATGTCAGATGTAATTCAGGTCAGTCCCAGATTCAAACTAGACCGGAAAACTAGCGAGATAACAAGTGCAAAATCAGATGAAGGGCCACTTGATTTTAATAACGAAACTGCTGCCAGATTGATATATCAGGATCGAATGCAAGGGTGGTTTTTTGGCTCTTCCGTACTTAGTGTGCTAAGTTAACTTAAATTTATCCTCAAGGCTTTGCTACGTAAGGCGTTGAGTTATTTACACCCAAAGCTTGGTTATGGCAACTTGCTGCGGATGGGCAATCACCTTGAAATCCCTGCCAAGCTTTGCGCGTAGGACACAAAAAAACTAATCGTTTGGCACACTAAGTACGGAAGACCCCAGAATTTGACGTACCATCTCTAGATAAAGCGCGAGATATCCGTCTTTGGGAAGATGCAGACGGCAAGTTGATTGGCTTCGGTGAGTTGGGGATTCCTGAGTCAGGCGAGGTAATCAATGGCTGGCTCTGGTATCGCGTCCATCCTAGCGCTCGTGGTGGCAGTCTGGAAAAGGAGATTTTTGCTTGGGGTGAGCAGCGAATGCGCGAGGTTGGATTAGAGCGTGGTGTGCGCGTACAACTGCGCTGCCATGTTCGCGATGACAAACCGTACTACATCACAGTAGCAGAAAGTTGTGGTTTCAGGGCCGATCGCTATTTCTTGACGATGGAACGCAGTCTCGCCGAACCGATTCCAGAACCGCAATTCCCACCAGGTTTTACTCTGCGCCAAGCAAGTCATCAAGACGCCGAAGCTTGGGTAGAGATGTACAACCAAACCTTTATCGACCACTGGAATCACCATGATATAACCGTTGAGCCGGTTAAATATTCACTGACTACACCCAATTACAAACCCGAATTGGATTTGGTTGCTGTTGCACCAGATGGAACCTTCGCAGGCTTTTGCTACTGCGCTATTCACCCAGAGGATAACGATCGCACCGGACGCAAAGAAGGCTGGATAGGTATTCTGGGTACGCGGCGCGGTTTCCGCAAAATGGGACTAGCACGAGCGATGTTGCTTTCGGGAATGCAGCAGTTGAAAGCTGCCGGAATGGATACGGCTAAACTTGGCGTCGATACCCAAAATCCCAACAATGCTAGCCAGCTTTACGAGTCGGTAGGCTTTCGCAAGCTTTACAGTTCGATATCTTACGTTAAGGATGTTTAGCGATCGGGCGATCGCCCAGAAAAAAAACTTTTTCCAACCCCTTGACAGTTTTGTAGTATGTAATGTAGTATTAATGGTATGGGAATCAAATCACAGGCAAAAACCCTTGCCTGAAATGCCCAATCCGAACCTTGAAAACTGAATAGTAATTCAAAATTACAGCCAACGTTCATCAAAAAGTCTCTTAACAGAGACGGTCTTATCATGTTGCTACTTTACAGCAGACTGTTTGGTTTATCCAACCCTCAGTCTGTATCGAAAACCAAGCCGCCTCGGATCAGTTACAACCCATCTGAAACGGAATTAGAGCAAGAAAGTTCTGCACAACTCAGACAGACAAAAGTTACTGAGTCAATCCGTAAAATCAGACACGAATATCATTTGGATCGGCGTTTCTTGTTGTAAAAATCATCAGCAAATCTGTTGGAAAAAGAATTGCAAATCTAAAATCTAAAATCGATAAAGGAGGTACTCAGATGGTTCACATTCGCTTTGAAGGACGTTCCTACGATATTGCAGAAAATCATCTGGGTATCGCACCTGGGATGAACGATACTGCTGTCAAAGAACGCCTCTCACAACACTTTGACGTAAATCGCGATCGCTTTGTGCCTTACATAGTCGATCGCAGACCGGGCGGCGATTTAATTGTACGTCCAGAAGCTGTTTACGGCTAACAACAGGCTGTTCCGCACCCTGACATCAAAAGCTCTACACACATTTAGGTCTAGCTCCGAAAGGATTGTGGGTTCGATTCCCACTAAAGACTACGGTCTTTATGGCGGAATGGTAAACGCACTAGAAGTTGTTAAAAGCTTTTTTAACTTGTGCGGAACAACGTTTTAAAATTTGTGATTTTGAATTCAACAATTAATTCAAAACTCAAAACTCAAAACTTTTCTTCTATGCCGCACCCTAACGAACGAAGCGTACATACATCTGGTCTACGTAACCGGAGGTTGTAGGTTCGACTCCTACCAGCTGCACCAAATGCGGCTGTAGCTCAACGGATAGAGCGCTAATGTCAAACGCTTTATTGACTTGTGCGGGGTAGATAGAAAGGTAGTAAAAAGTTTCACTTCGCGCCCTAACTCAGGAAGCTTACATACTAGCTCATTGGTAGAGCGATCGACTATTAATCGACTGGTAGCGGGTTCAAATCCCGTGTATGAACAAACAGCTTTCTTTACTTGCGCGAAGTGACTTTAACTACCATCAATAGTTATGTTGATCGGCTCATTGCCATTATGTTTTCTACTTCGCACCCAGACAGAAGAAGCATACACACTTTTCGTAACTATAACGGCCCTAAGGTAGCGATGTTCGAGCGATCGAACAAGCGATATCCTTTCAAGTCTCATTGAGATGAGAAAGGCGTGCCCACTGCCAGGTTAACACTGGTAAGAGCGGCAGTTGTGTCCTAGCTTTTTCAACTTGTGCGAAGCAACCTTCCAAAATTGCGATTTTGAACTCAAAACTCAAAACTCAAAACTTTTTTTTATTCCGCGCCCTAATGGAGAAAGCTTACATACTAGCCTAGTGGTTTAAGGCACTTGACTCATAATCAAGCAACCCGCAAGGGTTCGCGGGTTCAAATCCCGCGTGTGAACACACAGCTTTCTCAACTTGCGCGGGGTGTTTTTAATCATAACCAATCTAAAAAAAAGGAGAAGAAAATGCTTTTAAACTACTTTTTCATCAAAAACGTTTACCAAAATTCAACTCAAAACAGCAATTCACATAAATCGAAAAGGTTGATTGATGAGCGAACATCGCTTGAGTGAAATTGTCATCGAACGCCCTCGTGGAGGGATGAGGATAAGTGCAAAGAAGCTGACAGGCTACAAGAAAGAACTTCAAAAAATCACTGAAGAAGCAAGTGAAGATGGCTTGTTATCTCCTTATTTGATCAAGATAAGGAAACGCACGAAACACTTCTCAGACCATCTGGGGCCATTGCGTCGCTGGTTGTATTCAAAAATAGGACTACCTTGGGATGCTGTCTATAAGGAATTATGCCAGCAGATTGAAACCAAAACGCTAATTGGGCAACATCTTCTCGTTCATGTATGGCAGTTTGTGGAACGAGATGTTGAGTTAATTGATGAAGTTCCTTACAACAAAAAGAGGTACTCATACTCTGAAAGGCGTCAGCTAGGTTATTGGCGAGATGAGCTTTATGTCCATCCAGATACAGGAATTGTCTGTTTAGCCAAGAGAAAACCAAATAAAGATATCAAAAAGCGTCACAACAAGGGAGATGATTTGGTGGTTATCGATCCATATCATCAATATCGCAAACTGGATGATTTGTGGTATTTAATCACGCTGCAAGATATTCCAACAATGGGGAAACCTACAGATGTTGTACTGAAAACCAGTATCCAAACTGGGATAGCATGGCAGGAGTATGGTAGGGAAGTTTATGCTGTCAGCAAACAACAGTGTAGCAAGAAGGAAATTAAGTTCATCATGCAGCAACTCACTAAAAATTGAGCCTAACGACTAAAGTCGCAGCTACAGAAACAAAGACCGCCTACGCGGTCTTAAATGCCACAATTTTTCACTTCGCGCCCTAACTGGCAACTATGAGCGTAAGAACCGCGACATACCAAACGCTGGGTGAGATAGAAAGTCTTGTCCGCGCATTCAAAGAATGTAAGCTACCGCAATGGGAGTGGAATCATCAGGGACACTTAACTGTTGCACTTTGGTTTCTGTTTCATTACTCGGAACAAGAAGCAACACATTGCATTCGTGTAGGCATCATGCGGTTCAACGCTGCTGTTGGTATTCAAACAACTCCAAACAGCGGCTATCACGAAACCATAACTCTATTTTGGATTCGGATAATCAGCGGATATCTTGCGGCTGAAGGTGCTTATTCCACAATGGTAGATCTTGCTAACAAACTTATTCAAAGTTACGGAAATAAGAATCTGCCACTTGAATATTACAGTCGCCAGTTGCTTATGTCCTGTAATGCTCGCCAAAACTGGGTTGAACCTGATTTGAAATCGATAGCTAATTGCAACGCTTGCAGCCCGCCTGCGATTCAAATCGCAGGCTAATAGCTAAAGTCCACTTAAGTGGACTAAAGATTTCTTTCCAGTCCATTTTAATGGACTTTCGCTATTAGCTGGGGGTTTGAACCCCCAGCGGGTATGGGCGACTCAAGTAACACAATGGCAGTTGTCGCCGCGCCCCAACTGAGAAAGCTTACATACCCTTTTACGGTAAAAACAAAGCTTTCTCGACTTGCGCGGTGTCTATATTAATTGCGTGCGACATCTGCCTCCTCAAATTTTTGGTAATTCTACTGCAAGGAGGAGGTTATAATGAATACAGCAGAGCGCGATTTGCGTTTGGAAATGTTAAATAGCTTGCTGACTACACCTCACCGCAAGCTGGAACAAGTATCAGAAGTTCACAAGTTAATTGTGGAACTCGACCCGATTTTTTACGGACATTTAGCTGTTTGGTATCAGCGCAATGGTGATGTGCGCGATCATAAGGAAGTGTTTGTTGGTAATTTGCTGACTAGCAATGTCAACCAACATCGCGATGCAGGTTTTGTGATGTTGCAAGAATTTCCGCCTTATGAAGTATCGCGGATTGTGGACTTTATGAAGGAGCATCGGGGAAAGGTTCCTCGTTCTGCACGCACTGCTGTTACTCGCTATTTGAAGACACGGGAAAAGAATCCAAAGTTCTTTGACAGTGCTGCACTGCGGGGACGCAAGGCGATGAAGCACTTGTATGCAACATTGCACATTAAGCCTAATGAGCGTGCTAATGCAGTGCTGTTCAAGGATGCACCTCCAGAAGATAGCCTTGCTTTCATGCTCAAGCAATTGGCAAAAGCAACATCTGGTGCAGAACAAGCGGCACTAATTGTCGAACACAATATTCCTTACACTGTTGCTGTTGGTGCGATTAAACAAGTAACACCAACAGTGTTGGTAGCGCTGATTAATTCGATGTCGCCGCAAGAGGTAATTAATAACCTCAATTCGCTGAAACAGCGGGGTGTAATGGAGCACCCAGAGGTGAAGGCGCTGATTGATGGGAAACTGGAAGAAGCGGCAAAAAGCGATCGCGTTTCTGCCTACAAGGCGCGTGTGGCAGGTAATGTCACCGAATTAGATGCGGAAACTGCTGCCAAATTGGAAAAAGTTACCGACGAGCAAGTTAAAAAGCGGGGTAAAATTGCCAAGGCGACTGCTTTGCTGATTGACAAATCTGGTTCGATGGAAAATGCGATCGAAATTGGTAAGCGCCTAGCTGCACTAATTTCTGGTATTTCCGATGCCGATTTGTTCGTCTACGCTTTCGATACTTTGCCTTATGCAGTGGAAGCAAAAGGTAAGGAATTGAGCGATTGGGAACGTGCTTTCCAACTAATTCAAGCTGGCGGTAGCACTAGCTGCGGTTGCAGTTTGGAAGCAATGCGGCGCAAGCGGCAGGTGGTGGAACAAATCATCATGGTAACTGATGAAGGTGAAAACGCTGCACCTTATTTTGCCGAAGCTTACAGCAATTACTGCCGCGATTTGGCGGTGATGCCAAATGTGGTTATCATAAAAGTTGGTAACGCCAGCAATTATGTGGAAAATCAGTTGAAGCAAAAGCAAGTTGAAGTGGATACTTTTACCTTCTCTGGTGATTATTACTCGCTGCCAAATTTGGTGCCAATGCTATCTCGTCCTTCGCGACTGGAGTTATTGTTGGAAATTTTGGATACGCAACTGCCAGTGAGGGATGATAAAACCTAACCCCCCTACCCCCTTCCCTGCGAGGGAAGGGGGGGAAATTTTTCTCCCCTCTCCTTGCAGGAGAGGGGTCGGGGGAGAGGTTCCAGGTTGCGATCGCAATCTTGTTCCTTTGTAACTCATAATGGAGGTCAGCTAATGAGCGAATTCCTGACCATTTCCAATGTTGCAATGTTGCCAGAACCCAAACGGGGAACTGTAGAAAAAGCGATCGCACCTGGATTGCGCGGTAGAGTAAAAGCATTAGGTAGCTACTGGCCTGCTGAATTCTACCATCCAGAAGGTCAAGTGCAGCTATTGCCCGGTGAGATAATCCTCGTGGTCGGTATCAAGAATATCACTTTGCTTGTTGTTCCCTTGTCTTGAAAAAACTGGATAAGCTTGTAAGGTGGGCAATCCCTCCGGTGTGGTGGAGTACCGCACCGGAGGGATTGCCCACTCTGCTACAGTAGTACACTCGGAAGACTATGATACTCTACCGTCCTGTCGGATTAAAAGAACTTGAACTAATAGCGGAATCTAATTTCAACGCACTACAATAATTCTCGTTTCATCTCCTCAAGCGACAACTTTTTTCCGGCTTTAAACTCCTCTCTTGCCTCCTGTATAATTTCCAAAAACTCAGGATTCATGCTTAGCGATAAAGACTCTGAATCTGCCTTTTTAAAAGAGGTGACTACTGCGATCGCTTTACCATGAAGAGTCAAAACAATCATTTCATTACTGAACTCTTCCGCATAAGCTGATAAAGGCTGTGATGCTGTCGAAATTTCAATCGTTTTCATTTAGTTCAACCTCTTTACCTGCGATGATTAACTTATTGCCCTCTTTTCTACCAACTGCTAGTATACGTACTACATCCGGCTCCTCAGACACAACTTCATAAAAAATACGCAGAGAGCCAATCCGTAATTCCCAAGGTGCAATTGGGTTTGGGCGCAGCGGTTTGCGATTGCGGGTTTCAGTCAAAGGCTCATACACAAGCTGCTCCTCTACAGACTCGATGACTATGGCTCGCTCTCTAACAGATAAGCCCCTGAGTTGCGCCTTGACTGACTCAGCAAATTCAATAAAATATGCCATTGGCTTATTCTACCATAGGATCGTTTCAACTAACTATATCAATTTATTAGGAAACTCATTTAGGAGGTGGTGTGATGAAAGATTTGCAGGAAGTTTATCAGGCGATCGCACTGGAAGTTCAACAGCAACTCGCCAAACAATATCCAAATCACCGAAGCATTTACAAGCGCATTCGTATAAATCATAAAACAAACAAAAAACTGAAATAATCCATGAGCATTTTTAAAGTAGAAGTGGTCAAAATCAACAACGTCAATCCTCACCAGAATGCTGACAGATTGGACATAGCTACTATCGAAGGTATGGCGTATCAGGTAATCACCGCTAAGGGTAATTTAAAACCTGGAGATTTGGCTTTCTACTTCCCTATTGATAGCGTTATTCCCGATCTGTTTCTAGACGAATTCGGGATTCGTCCTTACTATTCCAAGAAACTCCGGGCGGCCAAACTGCGAGGCATCTTCTCGGAGGGTTTACTTATTCCCGTTGGCGATAACTTTGCGGGAAATGTGGGGGATGACTGCACGGAATTATTTGGTGTTACCAAGTACGAATATCCGATACCGCAAACGATGAATGGAGATGTGGAAACTACGATCGGGCCTTACAAATTTCCGAGTCCTGAAAACCTGAAGCGATATCGAGATGTTCTCTCTTATGGAGAAGAAGTAGTCGTAACCGAAAAAATTCACGGCACGAACTTTAGCGTCTTGGCAGATGCTGATGGAACAACCCACTTAGGCAGTCACAATTACTTTTGGAAAAATAACGAGAATAACAAAACTCTCGTTTATGTTCGGGCTTACAACGAGTATCCTGTACTGCATAAGTTGCCGCCAAATACTCAAATATTTGGAGAAATTTACGGAGTACAGGATCTTAAGTATGGCTTGAATAATGGCAAAATTGGAATTGCCTTTTTCGCCGTCAAGCAGAACGGCAACTTCCTGAACTACGCTGACTTTACTGCTTTTTGCGATGATTATTCATTGCCGAGGGTGCCTGTCCTTTATATTGGCCCTTACAGTTGGGAAGCCGTGTCTCAGTTTAACAATGCTGATAGCACAGTCAGTCCTGATTGCATTATGGAAGGCGTTGTGGTACAACCGCTGGTGGAACGCACAGATCCAGAAATCGGTCGGGTGGTGCTGAAGCTAATTAGCGATCGCTACCTGCTTCGCAAAGACGGTACAGAACTCCATTAGCACGGGCAGTAGGGCTCAAGCAAATTGTGGCTTCCGTTCCGACTATGCTTAACAAGCGTGACAGTAGGGCCCATTGCCCCTCACCTTCCCTCTTGGTAAAACCCTACTCAGCCACAAGCAGCAGGCTGTAATTCAAGGACACGGGTTCAAATCCAAATTGCAGTCTCAACAGTAGTATTCTTAAGACTACTACTGTAGGATTGAGAATACTGCTACTAAAAATTCTCTTTCAGGGAATAGAGCCAAAATCGCATACAATCTGTAGCTTCCAACCCAATCATTACAAAGTAGGAGAACAAATATGAACTGGAAAATGCTTTCTCTAGCCGCTGGTCTGGTTCTGGCTACCAGCCTCACCGCTTGCTCCAATAAATCCGCTACCGAAAATCAAGTGTCTCCAACTGCCGTCCCCGCTAGCAACAGCAAACCGGCTGACGCGATGAAGAAAGACGATGCCACGAAACCGGCTGACGCGATGAAGAAAGACGATGCCACGAAACCGGCTGACGCGATGAAGAAAGACGATGCCACTAAGAAGTCGCAGTAGTTAAAGACAAAGAAGTCGATAAGAGCGATCGTGGTAGGTACGGCGATCGCTCTTATCCTGGGTTAGGATGTTCAAGTAAAACTTTGGCTTGCTCCTCTATTTCCTCAACTCCCGCTAACATCTGGAACCGAGATGTTGCTCGCTCAAAACCGATCGCACTAAACTTTCCCTATGGCTTCTTCACAGTCTGCCAAAAGCCGCAGGTCGCCTCCTATTCCAGCACAGGCAATCCCGGCAAAAGTTTTTCACTGGATCAACATCATTAGTCTGCTGTTTATGATTGCCAGCGGACTCCAAATCTACAACGCTAATCCCGTATTTGGGGGACGGGAAGGTTGGCATTTTCCCCGTTTCTTGCTCCTGGGAGGTTGGTTAGCGGGAGGACGGGACTGGCATTTTGCGGCGATGTGGGTATTTGCGTTTAATTTACTGATATATGGATTTTACATCCTG
Organism: Argonema galeatum A003/A1; assembly: GCF_023333595.1. GTDB lineage: Bacteria > Cyanobacteriota > Cyanobacteriia > Cyanobacteriales > Aerosakkonemataceae > Argonema > Argonema galeatum. The sequence goes on along the minus strand of NZ_JAIQZM010000010.1, from coordinate 138,736 downwards.
CTCACCCGTCGCTGGCGACGGCGATTTGTCTCATCTAGCGATATTCAAGTGTTGCAAACGGGGCAAAATCCGAAACGTAAAACTTATGCGTGGCATCGATTAGTTTACACTGCTATTATCCCTATTTTATTGCTGGCGATCGCTACTGGTCTGGCCATGTATAAACCGGCTCAACTTTACTGGCTGTCAGGTCTATTTGGCAGTTGGCAAACTCTACGTACAGTTCACTTTATCACCATACCGATTGTAGTGCTGTTTGCGATCGCTCACTCTCTGCTGGGGTTGAAGGCAGGAGGTTCTCGCTTAATTAAATCCATGTTTTTATGAGAAACACTTTGAGTTTTGATAGGTTGTTCTTCATTAGTTAATTTTTCTATGCACGGAATTCCAATTTCGCAACATCTGATCGGTCGTCGCCGCTGGCTACAATTGTCAGGACTAGCGGGTATGGGTCTGCTGCTGGAAAGTTGCGGATCGAGTCTGTTCTCAGATGCGGTAGGCAATTTTTCTGAACCGTTGAACCAAAAGGTGGAAGAATTGCTGCTGCATCCGAACAAACCCGTACCGGAATTTCCAGTTAGCGCGATCGAACCAGATAAACTGCTGATCAATACCTTCGACTTCACACCTGCGATCGATCGGGCCACATTCCGACTCAAAATTGACGGTGAGGTCAATCATCCCATGCAGTTGAGTCTGGCGGACATTGAAAAACTGCCCTTGACCTCAATGGTGATTCGTCACATTTGTGTGGAAGGATGGGCTGCGATCGTTCAGTGGGGCGGTGTCCGTCTGCGAGATCTAGTCGCCCTCACACAACCAAAAGCCGGAGTTCGCTACGTCTACTTCCAATCTGCTGATGGCTATTACGAAAGTTGGGATTTATCCTCAGCCTTACATCCTCAAACATTACTAGCGTATCAGAAAAATAGTCAGCCCTTATCTGTAGATAATGGTGCCCCACTTCGTCTCGCCTCTCCCATCAAGCTAGGCTACAAGCAGAGCAAATGGGTCACCCGTATTACCTTCCTCAACGACCTCTTGCCAGAAAAAGGCTATTGGGAAGATCGAGGTTATGAGTGGTTTGCAGGCTGTTAAGGTTTGTGACGCGATTGAAAATTTGGATATCCGAGCATTCTTTTTGACCACAAAGCCGATCTAAATAACTGATATCATATCCTTACGCATCGGTTACCTAAAAAAATTGTGTTCTTATTCTTATCTGCGTTTATCTGCGTTCCAGAGTCTTCATCTGCGGTAAAAATTTAACCAACGATGACAACAGACAATTTGACGATATCGCTCATATACCAACGATGCAACCGGACACGATATGATTCTTGAGCGCAAGTCAAACAGTTATCCCGAAATCGATTTTTTCTAAAATGTAGTACAATATAAGACAAAGACTTGCGTCTCCTAACACCTGGAGCATACATACTTCAGTAGGAATCCTTTAAAGAGTGTGTAAAAACTTACCAGGGGAGTGATTTCTAAAAGCGATCGTTTTGCTCTAGAAACTTACACGCAAATATTTGAATATGAGGTTATGAACGATTCTCGCTTAGTTAAAATCAGCAAATATCTTAGTTACCATCTTCGGCATCATCCTGATAAGATAGGTTTACAACTTGCCGAAGGAGGCTGGGTTTCTGTAAATGAACTCCTAGCCGCGTGTAAAAAAGATTGCTTTTCCATCTCTCGCGACGAATTGAATGAAGTAGTCGAAAAAAACAACAAAAAACGCTTTTCCTTCGATTCCACAGGCAAACTAATTCGCGCTAATCAAGGGCATAGTGTAGAAATTGATTTGCAGTTGTCACCCACTCTTCCGCCAGATGTGTTATACCACGGTACAGGACACCGTGCAGTCGAGTCCATTCTGCAAAACGGTCTGAACAAAATGTCACGACACCACGTCCATCTAGCGACAGATATTGCCACAGCGAAAGCAGTAGGCAAAAGGCATGGTAATCCAGTGGTTTTTGCTGTAGATGCTCAAGCAATGCACCGGGATGGTTATGAATTTTACTGTTCCGATAATGGGGTTTGGTTAGTCGATCGCATTCCCCCCGACTATCTTAAGCAGATATAATTAAGTGGCGACAACTATGCGACAGATGAAATCATGCGGCATAATTGTGATGCGTACCGAACCGCAGTTAAGTTTTCTGCTGATGCAGAAACCCAACAGCTACGACTTACCAAAAGGTCATATAGAAGCTGGCGAAGACGAGTGGAGTTGCGCCCTCCGCGAACTGCATGAAGAAACTGGTATTGAAGCCAGCACCTTGCATCTAGATGAGGAATTTCGTTTCACCGATACCTATCAAACCCGCTACAAGCGATTTGGTGGCAAAAAAGTAAACAAAACTGTGGTCATATTTCTAGCATGGCTCAAGCAAGAAGTAAACGTGAAAGTTAGCGAACACAGCAGTTTTGCGTGGGTGGAATGGAACCCGCCTCACGCGATCCAGAAAAAAATCATCGATCCGCTGCTGCAACAGTTAGAAGGGTATTTACTTGAAAAAGGATTTAAAATTATTATGTGATAAACATCGGATAAAATCAAGAAAAAACTTCCTTTAAAAATCAACTATTACAGCATCGATAAACAGAAACTATGGCATCAGGATATTTTAACAACGATGACGCTCCCGTCAACCAAAATCCCCAAGCAAAAGGCTTATTAGGGTCAGGTTGGAGACCGTTATCCCGGCATTTTGACTGGGGGTTTTTCTTACATATTTTATCTAACGATTCCTGGCAGCTAACCCAGAAGGGACTGGCTGTAGCGAGCGACCTTGCTGACGCTATGGGTCGCAACGAATATACCTGGTGGGCAAATATATTAAATGTCTTTTCTGAAAATACGCGATACAAAGTGGAAGAGTTTTGGAATTACGTCACACCCGAACCACTAGCCCCAAATTATCGCTGCAAAGACGCGCTGAATACGGAGACTCCAATTGCACAAACAGTCAGCCGCGACAGTATTCCAATAGATTACCTTCTCAACCGACTTCAGGAAATTACTGTCCTCAAAATACTGGATTTATTGGAGCGTCCAGACATCATTACCCAGTATTATATGGAGCGCTATTATTATTACCCAGTAGCTCGGTTTACAAACTGGGATCGCCTGGAAACTCTAGGCACGATTTATGCCTATTGGTCTAAACATGAAGTGTGGTTACAAGTTGACAGCTACGAAAAAGGACGGAAACATTACAGCCTCATGGGTAATAATTTAGCCCCGCTGATTAATAAAGCAACTTACAATTTGGCAGTGATGCTCAGTGGGTATAAAAGCCGTGTGGGACAGATTCACAGTCAGTTTTCAATTCGGAGTTTTCCGGCTGATATCCAAAGTTTTACTGATAAAATACAGCAAGCAGTTCTCGACCAGAATCAGTTGGCTGTATTGGTACATGGAGAACCGGGTACAGGTAAAACTGCTTGGACGCAAGCAGTGGCAAAAGAAATTCTCATGCCTCTGGGATATGTAATTTTTATCCTGGATCACGACGCAGTTGAGAATTTTGTGCCGCCGACTTACTTGGAGAGAATTTGTCTTATTATTAATGAGGCCGATAATTTGGCTCAAAATCGAGCTAGTGAAGCGGCTCAATACAATACTAAGACTGAACATATTCTAAGTTTGCTGGATGGAACTTTGTATCAAAGTGTAATTGAGGAGGGTGGTATTCAGGCAGAGCAAAAGTTGGTTGTGCTGATGACTTGCAACACGACTGAACGATTAGATCCTGCGGTTTTACGCAAAGGTCGCATTGATTTTATTTATGAATTTGCTCACCGATTTGTGTGAATAAATAAGCCATAATTTAAAAGAATACTCGATCGATGCAAAGAAAGTTTTATCCAACTGAAGCGCATCAGCAAAACTATGACAGATATTCGTAAACTCCTTAACCAAATAGCTGCACAGGAAACCCAGTTGCGCGACACCCAATTCCTCGCACCCTGCGTGCGTGGGGGATTAGTAAGAACGAGAGTTTCCCATATAATTTATAATTTTGCACCAAAGCCGCGCAATTTTGAGGGATGGGGCATTTTTCAGCCTGTGAATGAGAAAACTGCTGAAGTAATTGATGAAGCGAGTTTGCCGCAATTGGGGGAATATTTGAAATTGCTTCAGCCATTGCGTCTGCGGTTAGCTTATGTTTTGAAAGGAAAAACCTGGCTAGCTTATCCTATCAACGAATCTGATGCGAAACAACGTTTTGGGCTCGCCAAACCTGTAGCGGTGAATCTGGTTACTGATGCGGCAAGTTTTGAGCCGATAATTGCGCGTTGGGATGGCGGTTCCTGGTGGTTTGATGAGTGCGATCGCAGGGCCGATCCGCTAGTAGCCGAACAACTAAAAGAAGCACTGAAAAATGTGACTTCAATGTCAGAATTGCGCTTCAAAGGGATAACGCCAGAGATGCGTACTGTCTACGATTTGGTGGCGCACCAGGCAAAAGAGTTTGAAGCCACAATGCAGCAAAAACGCGATGAAAAACGCTTGGCGGCGGCATTGCGGCAAGGTGGCGGCGAGTTACAGGAGTTTCGCGATCGGGAAGATCGCTGGCTAATCGACTGGACTACCGCCGATGGATCTCGCCACACTTCTGCTATTGACAAAAATGACTTAACTGTGATCGGTGCTGGCATTTGTCTCAGCGGAATGGACAGAGATTTTGATTTGCAATCCCTCGTTGGTGTTGTTGAAGCTGGATAAATGAGTATTTTCTTTCACGAAGAACGCTATCGCACGTCTGAAGTAATGGCAAGGATGCGCGAGTTTGCTGTAACTGTCTGCGGTGCGGGTGCTTTGGGTGCAAATATCACCGAAAGTTTGGCCCGATCGGGCCTTGCTAAGCTGAAGGTGATCGATCGCGATCGCATCGAGGAACGCAACCTCTCCACCCAACCTTACTATCGTTCTGATATCGGTGCTTTTAAAGCCAAAATATTGGCTAATTCGCTCTACCGTGCCTTGGGAGTGAATCTAGAGGCACAATCTAAAGAGTTGATCGCAACTAATGCAGCGCAATTGCTTGGCAGCACATCTTTAGTTATCGATACTTTTGATAACAGCGTCGCACGCCAAACTGTCAAAGATTACTGCGAAAGCGCAAATCTGCCTTGTCTTCACGTTGGATTAGGCGGAGATTATGGCGAGGTAATTTGGAATGAGGTTTATCGCGTTCCATCTGCGGTAAACGATGATGTCTGCGACTACCCACTGGCACGCAATCTAGTAATGCTAACAGTTGCTGTCGCCTGTGAAGTTATTGTTACTTTTGTTGCCACAGGCAAGCAGCAAAGTTTTACAGTCACATTGAGAGATTTAGCGGTGAAGCCATTCGCCTAAAATTGAGATCTGGGTAAGACCCAGATCTCAATTCCAGTACTCTTGAGCTATACTTCGCACGGGCATAAATGGGCGAAGCATTCCGTGAATAATTTGTTGGTTGAACCCAAAGATCTTTGACGGAATGCGAAAGCCCCTACAGGGATAAAAAAAGCACGGTCTGTGACCGTGCTGAGTATAACCAACAAGCCACCGTCATGGCCTGACACGCCGACTACAGTCGGTGAGTCTACAACTGGGCTCTAAGATTGTGGGGTGAAGTAGGGACACGGCATCATAAATATGTCGGTCATACAAAAGATTTAATTATGCCGTGTCCCTACTACAGCTTATGTGACACGAACGAACTAGGAATTCAGTTTTGGTAGTTAACTCAAGTTGCTAGTTAAAAAGCATTCTTTCTTGTTTGGAATGGGTAATGGGTACGTTGTTGCGATGCCGCGCAACAACGTACCTACTAACTACATAAGTGCCTTAATCATATATAGCAACTTGCGTTATTAGTCTAAGTGACCACTGTTATGACGAAAAAAATTAGTTTCTATCGGGCCTAAAAAATGAGCGCAAACTTAAGATGTAAGTAGTGGGCGCTTTTTAATGTATGATGTTCTGGAAGTAGACTTAGCTCAGTCACAAACTGCTGAAACCAAAGAGGGGATTAATTATGAGCAAAGTGATTCGCGGCCCGATCTTTGTTTTGGATGATAATATTGACACCGATCAAATCATTCCAGCAGAATATCTGACTCTGGTTCCTTCTAAGCCTGATGAATACGAAAAGCTGGGCAGTTATGCTCTTGTCGGCTTACCCGATCGCTACAGTAAATTTATAGCGACTGGAGAAATTAAGACGCGCTACCCTATAATTGTAGCGGGGGAAAACTTCGGCTGCGGTTCTTCGCGGGAACACGCACCTATTGCTTTAGGAGCATCTGGTGTCGAAGCTGTAGTGGCGCAGTCATACGCCAGGATATTTTTCCGCAACTGCTCGGCTACAGGCGAACTTTACCCGTGGGAATCGATCGATAGGCTGTGCGATTTGTTTGAAACGGGTCAGGAAGTTTCGATCGACTTCGGCCAAAATCAATTGATCAACCACACCCAGGGCAAAACATACGTTCTTAAGCCTATAGGAGAAGTCGGCCCGGTGATTGAAGCTGGCGGAATTTTCGCTTATGCGCGTGAAACTGGGATGATTTCCCGCTGAAAACCAGGGGATCGGCTTGCTGGGATCTGCCAGTCTGGCTTAAAACAGGAATTGCCTTGACAAACGTTTAAAATTAAAGTTGGAAAGTCCTTGCTTTAGAACACCGCCACTATGCTGCTCAAGTCCACAACCCGCCACATCCGTATCTTTACCGCTGAAGTTGAGAACAACGAGCTAGTTCCCAGTGACAGCGTATTAACTTTAGATATCGATCCAGACAATGAATTTAATTGGAACGATGAAGCTGTGCAAAAAGTTTATCGGAAGTTTGATGAGCTAGTTGAGTCTTATAGCGGAGAAGACTTGACCGAATATAACCTTCGTCGTATTGGTTCCGATCTGGAACATCTTGTGCGATCGATCCTCCAAAAAGGCGAAATTAGTTACAATCTTGATGGTCGTGTCCTCAATTACAGTATGGGCTTACCTCAAGTTGCACCCACGCCCCTCCCCACCCAAAAATGATTGATAAACGCTGCTCTTGAGCAAAGCACAGCTTTTGGGAAACCCGGTTTTTCATCTAATTATAAAAGATTAAATTAGTTGGGAAATGACCGGGTTTCTCGTCGAGAGAAAAAGGGAAATATTTTCAGGCTACTACTACCAAATTCTATTTCCGTTTTCGTCAACGCGAGCTTGTCTAATTACATCAGAAATTTCTTCTGCATCTTTCACATGGTGTAGAGCCTTTTTCTCACCATCTTCTTCGACAACAAAGTAAGTGGGAACTGTAATGCGATCGCCAGTGATGTCGGGAACATGATCTACAGCTAATTGTTGGGATTTTTCTTCAATGGTTTGTGGTTCGTCTGCAATTCTGTCGCCTGGATTGGTTGCACGATGAGTAGTGTCTTCTTTTGGCTTATTCATAAAACACCTAATTACTTTTCTTTTTGGCTTTTATAAAGGTATTCTAAAAAAATAGAGGCGCGATCGCCTCCTTCTGACGGTGGAATTTAGATAATATACCTTTAGGGGGTGGCAGTTTTGGATTTGGACTAGGGGATGGTTAAAGGCGATCGGTCGGTACAACAAAGCAGGCAACTTAGGAGCGCTTAGCTTTTTTTTGGGCTAAAAAATCTTTAAAAGCTAGTTGACGATTAGTCATAAAGCGATTCCAAAACCCAGGATCGAAGTCCTCCATAGTGCCGACAATTGCCCAAGTCTCAAGGTTCATCATCCGGTAAAGCATAGAGTGAGATTTTTTTAAGCTGGCCAGCCGTTGATGGATTTCCTGTATAGCAGGCGATTCACAAGTCGGGACTTTTCGATCTAGAGGTTGGTTGAATATAGGGTTGGGCATAAAGATCACCAAAAAACGTATTTGTACTCATATCGAGCTACTCCTAAAGCAGGAAAACACGATCGTTGCCTGTTCTAGGATGAAAGCTTAATCCGTTAAGATCCACTTTAAGAGCCGGAAATAAAGGAGGTGGATAGCTCGACAGTTGAAAGATGGGCAGATCTGGACGATTTTTAAATTTAGATGTTCTACAGCGATCGCTCAAGCGGGGTGAAACCCCTACCCTACCTAGATTGCGTTCAGTTGGTTACTGCATATTTAGCATGGTTGAACAATATCCAAACACGAAAATCGATATGAACCCCTGGACATACAAACCTTGGTGGTGCCAGCCTTGGTCAATACTGCTAACGGGTATTGCACTGATTGGCTCAAGCTGGCTATTATGGAAAACTATTTGGGTCACCGTTCTGATTTCCCTGCCCGTGTTAACGTGGATGGGCTTCTTTTTAATCATCTGGCCTCAACTTATGAGAGACAGCAGCATACCCCTGTCGTCCCAGTATCTGCAATCTACACCAGATAGCGTTGAAGAATGAGAAGCCAAGATAGTAGACGATCGGCTTTATGATAGGGTTAAAAACTGGTTGAGAGTCTGGCCCTCACCGAGCCGCTCGTCAAACGATTTGACGATTTGAGTACAACTCAGCTTTAATGCTCGGCGCTGCATATCGCCCGCCAAATCCTGAAGGCTTGGAGTGAAAGAATCTTCATGGCAGACGCTGCTAAAATTACTTGCCCAAATCCAAACTGTCAGGCTCCCAATCCAGAGACTAACAGGTTTTGCCAGCAATGTGGTACCCCTGTGCCAAAACGCTATTTGTGGGCTGTGGGTTTTGGAAAAGAAGGCTATAAACCCGGTCAACTTTTAGCCCAGCGCTACGCAGTCAAACGGGACAGAATTCTGCTGGATACCAAACCGGGCTTTATACCGTCATTTCCGCAAGATATAACGGATGCGATCGCACCTTATTTGCGGCTTTTTCCCTATCGGCTGCACGTTCCCCAAGTTTACGGACTCTTACCGCCGCATAAGAAAAATCAAAAGGAAGCAGTCTTGTTGCTAGAGCAAGCTCCCATCTTAGGCGATAAGAAAAGCTCATTGCCTAATTTGATGCCAGAATTAGGGGCGGCTTGGAAAAACGCAAACGGTATGCGCCAGCTAAATTGGTTGTGGCAAATTGCCCAACTGTGGCAACCTTTTAGCAGCGCGGGTGTGGCGGCTAGCTTGCTGTCAGACGATCTGCTGCGGGTAGAAGGGCCTCTAGTGCGGTTGTTGGAATTGCGGCAGGATCGAGAAGAAGCGAGCCTAAGCGATTTGGGTCAGGTGTGGTTGCAATGGGTAAAGGAGGCAAAACCTGCGATCGCAGGTTTTCTCGAACAATTATGTCAGCAAACGATCCAAGGGGAGGTATTTCCTGAAGAATTGGTAGCTCAATTGGATCGAGCGCTGTTTACAATAGGACGATCGCAATCTGGCACCTATCAAATCGCCACCTCCACAGACACAGGCCCCACCAGAGTACGCAACGAGGATGCCTGCTACCCATCAAGTAACAGCTTTTACCAAATCCCTCCTGGTGGGCAAGCTCTAGCGGTTGTCTGCGACGGCATTGGGGGACACGAGGGCGGTAATGTAGCTTCTAACTTAGCAATAGAAACAGTGGTAGCTCAAGCGCAAGGCTGGCAGAACCACTCGCTTGCGCCCGATAGCAGCAACCTTGATGCTCTAGCAGAATTAGAACATACAGTCTGTGAAGCCAACGATCGCATCAGCGAGCTAAATGATATAGAAGGGCGATACGACAGGCAACGCATGGGCACAACGCTAGTAATGGCCGCAGCGAGAGCCCACGAGATCTACATTGCTCATATTGGGGATAGTCGGGTCTACTGGATTACCCGCACGGGTTGCCATCAAGTTACCTTAGACGATGATGTCGCCAGTCGCGAAGTGCGGCTGGGCTACGCTCTATACCGGGAAGCCCTACAACAACTCGGATCTGGGTCTTTGGTTCAGGCATTGGGGATGAGTTCCTCAAAAAGCCTGCATCCCACAGTCCAACGCTTCGTCATCGATGAAGACTGTATTTTTCTCCTCTGCTCCGATGGTTTAAGCGATAACGATCGCGTAGAGCAATACTGGGATACTGAAATTCTGCCAGTTTTAGACGGAAAGCTAGACCTGCCCACAGCAGCAGCAAACCTGATCGAAATTGGCAACAGCCAAAACGGTCACGATAATGTCACTGTCGCTCTAGTTTACTGCCGGGTAACCGGCGGCGAGTCAACTAGCATAACTTCAGAAACTTCTTCTGTAGCAGAATTGCTTTGGACTGGCTCAACAGTTAGCTCTCAGAGTGAAACTCCCCACCCACTCAAAACGCGGCTGCTTCCGACCCGACTTCAGAAACCAAGCTTGTTACCGCTCTTGGGAGGAATCGCTCTGCTGTTGGGCTTGGCAGGGGCATTGGCCTATTTTGCTTTGGGTAAATGGGCCGATCGCCCCATCTTGAATCCCGCTCAAAGTCCCGAACCAAAGCCACACAGTCCATCCTTGGCAAGTCCCCTTAAGAGTTCCGACGCTATCCCATCCTTAAGTCCGGGGTCACTTATCCTGGTTAGAAGTTCATCGCCAAAAAACTCGGCCATTCCAAAAGTTCCCCTTTTGCTGTACGAAGCAGCTCAAAAACAAACTGCTCTAGGAATAGTTCCAGAAAATAGCGTTTTGGAAATCAAATCTTTCCTCCGTAAAGATCAAGACAGATGGCTAAAACTTAAATTATGCTCAATTCCCGGTGCTATCAGCTCCGATCGGGTTCGGCAAACCTATAATCTAGTTAAACCGACCCAAGAAGGATGGATTCGGCTAGCAGATCTTGAACCATACATTAAGCAAAATTCCATCCAAGAGTCTGCTGGGCTGCCAAAATGTACTCCGGGAACCACTTCCACCCCCCCCGTTGCCCCAAATTAAAATAATTTCAAATTTTAGATTTTAGATTTCAAATTGGCACAGGACAGGGGGAACTCTTAACGGGCAAAAGGTTACCCTCTTCCATGTTCTGCAAGCGTTACTACTCAAAGCCTGAGCTAGTAATAGCACTCGTGTCATGAGAGTTGTATACAATTTCCCGTTACACTGAGAAAAAACTGGTTAAAAAAATTGCTCCAGTCAGGTTTAGTTTAAGGGTTCTGAATGTCGCCATCTGAGAGTCCTTGCCTTAACTTAAGCGTAGCTCGCCTGGTAGCTGCTGAGGCAGAACACTTTGCCATCTGGGTTTTAAAAGCCCCCTATCCCGGTGGATATCTCCACCACGACTGCATTTGGCCAGAAACCTTAACGCAGACCTGGCTTGCTTGGCAGGAGATGTTTTCCCCGCGAAGCTTGTCTTGCGCCCCTCATGTGCCAGCAGTCCAACTAGCTAATTTGCCAACGACTTTAGTTGTATCTTCGACCTTAGGTTCGACAACCAGCTATGGTGGTCGTCTGATGCAACAGTTGGGAATTCAACTCTGGCAGTGGCTATTTGAAGGGCCGATTCAAAGCAGTCTCGATCACAGTCAAGGAATCGCTATTGGCCAAAATCAACCTCTGCGGCTGCGCCTGGAGATTCGCGACCCAGACTTAATCACTCTGCCTTGGGAAATTATGCAACCCCAAGCTGGGAAACAGGCAGTTTCTCTCTCTCAGCAATTGCTCTTTAGTCGTACTACCAGCGATATCGCTCCTCTACCACCGCTTAAGCCAGAGCAAAGCCTAAACATACTGCTGGTTTTAGGACAACAAAATGCCCCAACGCAAACCTCAAAAAATGGCACTTTAAAACTAGAACAGGAGGCTGTTGCCCTAGCTAAAATTCTTGAAAATAGCGGCAATGTCAGTCCTAACGGTACTGCCACCCTCGTACCCTGCCTTGTAGATACGCTGGTTATGCCAACTATCGCCGAACTGACTTCATGCCTGGAAAGTAACTCTTACAACATCCTGTTTTATGCCGGTCACGGTGTACCGGCACCAGACGGCGGCTTGCTGTTTTTGGGGCCTGATGTGACTATGAACGGTACTGAATTGGCGCAGGTACTGACTCGCACTCACGTGACGCTAGCGGTTTTTAACGCTTGCTGGGGAGCCCAATCGGCTCGGCACAACGATCGAGCGATCGCACGCAGCAGTTTGGCAGAAGTGCTGCTTCATCACGGCGTACCAGCTGTTTTGGCAATGCGCGATGCTATTGCTGATGAGGAAGCGATTAGCTTTATCAAGGCTTTTTCCCGCGCTTTAGCGGAGCGGATGCCGATCGATCGGGCTGTGGCTGTGGCTAGGCAGCAATTGCTGACGCTATATAAGTTCAATCAACCGGCCTGGACTTTACCAGTTCTCTATTTACATCCAGAATTTGACGGCCAATTGCTTCAGCCTTTGGCAGAAAGTATAACTGAGCTACCAGAAAATTCCCTCACTTGGATAGGACGCGAACGAGCTGCTTTCCTGCGTCCCTTAGAATCGACAACGAAGATCTGGCCGATTCGTGGCGGACTGATGCGAGTGGGACGCCGCCAGCAAGAAAACGACTTGATAATCTCCGAAAAGTGGGTTTCTCAACGACACGCAGAAATTATTTGTCGCGGCGATCCTTTAGATAGTATAGCTGGGCCGACATACTTCCTGCGCGATTTTTCTCGTTTCGGCACTCTTATTTTGGGAGCTTCAGGTTGGCGAAAAGTTCATCACCAAGAAGCTCTCTTGGAAACCGGAATACAGCTAAAGTTTGGTAGCTCCCAAGGGCAGATTTGGGAGTTTATTATCGATCCTTAAGGAGTAATACCAAATCCGGGTTGGTTATCCCATGAGAATTTTTGGCCTAAACATTGTAGAGACGTTTCATGAAACGTCTCTACAGCCTAGAGACATAAAGGGGGTAATCGTTGCGGATTTGGTATAATTTTAGGTTTGAGATTTTAGATTTGATTGATTTCAAATTTTAAATCTAAAATCTAAAATTTGAAAGCTTTAGCAATTCCCGTCTTCCCGTCTTCCCGTCTTCCCCTGCTTCGCCACTCCCGGAGGTTTTTAGATCAAAGGTTGCGGAACTCGTTGTCAGCTCAGTGTAGTCACTCTGCGGACAGCGTTGGTTAAAAAGTAGACTCAGGAGTTGAATGATGGCCAGTGAAACTAAGGATTCGGAATATTCTCGCGATCTATTTGCCCAAGCGGAACAGGATCTAGTGCAGGCACTTCTGCAAGATGAAAGGACTTATTGCTGGAATACCGCCCATGCAGAATCGGAAGCTTATTTTGCCCAGCAAGAACAGGCTTTCTCGTTAGATGATTGGCAGGAGGCAGATATACAGGCGCGGACGCAAAACCTATTTGCACAGCTTGACCAAGTTTGGTTAGAAAATGTTCCAGAAATTTATGTGCAAACTAGAGCCTCAGATACCTCTCTATTGGCTGCTTTGTGCCAAAAATTTGAGGGTCGCATACCGCAGGTATCTCTAGAGGCTCTAGCTAAAACTGCACTAGAGTTGATGTCAACTAATTTATGTTTGGCAGAGCGTTTGGTACAATGCGTGCAGCAGCTGGCTTTAGGCTGGGGGGAAGAAGACTTGCTGGTGATGGCTCGTCCTTTAGCCTACACCATGCGGGGAGCGGAATCGGAAGCGATCGACTCGTTGCTATTAACGGTGAGATCGGTTCCTTTTTGTGACTTATCGAAGATGGAACAAGCAAGGTTGAGTTTGGCGATCGCACGCTACGCCTTTGCTAAATTGGAAACAACGGACGAAGGGTAAACTCAGTTCCTTCCGTTTTCCGTTAGGAAAGCAAAGGCGTTAGCGCTTCACGTCGGCGAAAGAGCCCTAGCTTTTAAAATTGCTGCTGTCAAAAAGGCATAAGACAAAACGCCTACTAATGCCAATACCAAGGGACTGATAATACCAGTTGCGTTCCACAAAGCATGGAGTGCTGCCGCGCTGAGGTAGCCAATGCTGATGATTTGCCAACGGCGACTGGGCTTGAGGACACTCAGCCCAATAAAATAGCCTAGATAGCCGCTATAGGCCATGTGTCCTGCCACCGAACCCAAAATTCGAGGAATTAGCAGCTGCAATCCTACCAACTCAGCTACTCCTTCCCCTACTTGTAAAGTCGCATCCTGGATAATTTGAGGCACATATTGCCCTAAAGTTTCCAACAGGGTAAATCCAACCGCAGAAGCCGTTCCCAGTAAAATGCCATCCAGTGGTTCTAGTACGCCCACTCGTTCGCGCCAGGGGGATGGTAAGCGCCCTCCCAGCCAACAAGCCCCCAGGACGGGTAATGCTTTGAGCAACTCCTCCATCAACCCGGCTGCAAAAAACATTCGGATGAGTAAGATAGGAAAACTTAAAGCCTCTACATCTGTTGTGAGATTTCCTGGCAGAATTTTCCGAAAAATAATGATAAATACTTGTAGCAGGGGACTGAGCAAAATTAGGATGGTAGCCAAGGAACAAGCTAGTAGCATCCACCACGGCTTATGCTTTCCACAAAGTTGATATATAAAGTAATAAGCCGCCGCAGCTAGGTAAGAAGCCAGCAGCAGGTTAAATACTCTCGCCTCACCTACAGTAGCAAACATCAACACCACGAATCCAACTGTGATGATGCCAGGAATCAAGTAAGCTTTCTGAGTTAGATCCCGTCCGGTTGAAAAAATCGGAAATAGCTGGGTAAAACTAACAGAGTCTGACTGAGGATGCTTTAGAGTGGGGCCCAAAGTAGGCCCTGGTGATTTTGCTGGTGCCTGGGTCGCTGCTTGGGGGGGTTTGTTTACTTCAATGATGAATTCTGGGCCGTTCTGTCCCAACATGATGCGATCGCCCTCTCGACAGATCCGACATCCATCCAATTTTTGCCCATTGACATAAGTGCCATTAGCACTGTTCAAATCGCAAACCAGCCAGCTGGGCGGGGCACCTGCAAATTCGGTTATATGACTTATTACTGTATGACGCCGGGAAACCATTCCGTATAGGTTGGAGTCGAGAACAACCTGACAGTTTAAATCTCGCCCGATCGCAATCTCGTCAGTAGTGTCAAGCGAGTAGCGACGTTCTGCTCCAGCTGCACCAATACTTGGCAACTGCCGGAGAAATCCCTCAGAAAGGTCACCAGTCATTCGATTTTGGATGAAAGGATTTTGGATTGGGAATTTTGGGCACTAGAACACCCATTCAGTCATCGTAGGGGCGAAGCATTCGGGAGTGAAAATCTAGGGAGAGAGCGATATATTTTCTGCCCGAATGCGAAAGCCCCTACAAGCTAAAAAGGCATTTTAAATCTGAAATCTAAATTTGATTGCTATTGATTCGCTTGAGCGTCTTTAACGGCTGCATAGAAGAAAAATGCACCTAGTGGCAGAGCGATCGCTAAAATGATACCTGTAATTAAGCTGCCAAGTTCTGGTTTTCCAGAAGACAGCTCAAAAATTGAACCAACTGCTGCGATCGCTGCTACACAGGAAGCGCCCAAAAAAAGGGCGCTTTTTGGAGTTACTGTAATCACTGCCTTTTTCTATTTATGGGACTGGTTTGACGGCCTGGGGAGAAAATCCGTATTTATTTAGCTCTTGTGTTAGAGCTAAACGGTTTTCCACGCGGTCTACGAACAGCACTCCAGTGAGATGATCCATTTCGTGCTGAATAGCGCGAGATAGCAACCCAGTAGCCATCAGGGTTTGAGGGCGACCGTATTCGTCTTTGTAAGCTACTTCAATACCCTCTGGTCGCTTGACATCAAGGTAAACCTTGGGAATGCTCAGACAACCTTCTTGAACTACACACAAGTCGCGGGTGAAACGCTTGATTGTTGGGTTAATTAAAACCACTGGTGGATTAGCTGGGTTATCTGGTTCGCAGTCTATCACAATCAATTGTTTTAGAACAGCCACCTGAGGTGCAGCCAAACCGACCCCATCGGCGCTGTACATGGTTTGCAGCATTTCCCGCACGAGATCCCGGATTTCGGAGTCTATCTTGGCGATCCGCTTTGCCGGTTGGCGCAAAACGCGATCGCCCAAGGTATGAATCTCCAAGGGCGGTTTTTCCAACTTTTTCTTTTCGACTAAAACCTCAGATGTCATGGAAGCTTAACTTGTGAGCAGGACAAGATCGAATAGGGCTATTTTCTTTTATCTTATCCTGCTTGTCTTGTTGTTAGAAGGGCTCGGTAGCAAATGGGTTGGCCGTGACGTTGGCTATGGTACCACCAGTGCCATTAATAGCGTTTCGGCCTATGGTTCCATAGCTCGGCCCTGTGGGATCGTCCCACCAGTTATTTTTGGCATCAATTGCGCCAGTCCCACCGTGGTATAAACCGGCATTTAAGTTGCCGATCAGGTTGTTGTTATTGATTGTGACTGTGCCGGTGATGGCTGCACCGTTACGGATCGAGACACCGTTGAACGAGTTGGTGATCGTATTACCGAAGACGTTGGCACTTACCAGGTTGCCACCGAAACCAGAATTCCGCAGTCGGATACCACCGTCGTCTGGACCGTTATTTGAATTGACGTTAGTGATATCGTTGTTAGCGATCGTCGCGCTACCACCAGCTAGCTGAATCCCTTGCTGTCGTACATTGCTGACACTGTTGTTATTGATAACGCTACTAGCATTGGTAATTGAATCAGCAGCTATGCCGGGGCCAGTTAGATTGGAGATCGTGTTATCTGCGATCGAAATTGTATTAATCCGAAATGCCTGGATCGCGCTGGTGACAGTGCCACTTACAATGTCGCGGATTAAGTTATCTGTAATAGTTGCCGATGAACTTGCCGCACCCTCGAAGTCCACGCGAATAACTCCCCCGCCATTGGGGCCAGTACCAATAAACTGATTTTGACGAATGACGATATTCGGATTGCCGGTAGAGCTTGTGTATTGGATGAGATTTTGGGCGATGGCTTTGCCTTCAATCGTTAAACCTTCAATTGTGACGCCACTGAGACCAGAATTGATGGTGAAAACCGGGGCAGTAGGTGTACCTGTGACAATAGCTGGGGTAACTCCCGAACCAGAAGAGGGGCTAAGACCTGCATTTGGGCCGCGAATCGTCAACGGTCTGTTGATCGTCACGGATTCGGTATAGTTTCCAGCTGTGGCAACGATGATGTCGTTATCTGTAGCGGCAGCCACCGCAGTGGTGATATCGGCGTGACTGCTCTGGAAGGCTCCACCGGAGTTATAACGCCGGACTGCCTGAACGCCAACAGGAAGCATGGGAGTCAAAGCAGTATTTATGTTGTCTAGAATGCCCAGCGTTGCTGAACTCTGCGAACCGACAAAATAGGCAGAATTATTAGATATAGTTACGGTCACCGTTTCAGTCGGTTCATTAGTTCCGTCACCAGTTGCAGTGATGTTAATCAAAGAAGAAACGCTGCTACCGGCGGGGATGGTGACAGTACCGACAGTACCGCTCAATCCTGAGTAGTCAACAACGCTTGGAGTGCCCGTACCGCTGGGTGTGGCCGTACCGCTGATAGTGTATGTAATCGTAACTGGCTGGGTAATATCGCCGCCAGTACGCGAGAACTGAAATGTACCGGGAGTACTACCACCTTCCGTAGTGGTCGAGTCAGGCGCGGTAACACCGACAGTTGGTCTTGATACTATGGGAGGATCTTGAATTATCACCGTAGCAGCGTTAGCAGGGCCAGTAGTGTATCCAGTACCGCTACCCAAGAACAGGTCTATAGTTTCATTGCCCTCAATTACACTGTCGGTCTTGGGAGTAATGTTGATGGTAGCTGTAGCCGAACCGGCTGGAATAGTAATGGTGCTAGTTGTAAGGACGGGATTAGCAGTGTAGTCCGTGACGTTAGTGGCGGTACTCAGAGGCGACAGGGTGTAATTAACCGTTAGTGCCTGGGAAGTATCTCCCGTGCGAAAAAACGTAAATTGACCGTTATCTGGGCCGACTTCTGATGCCAGAGGGTCGCTAGCAAAAAGATTGACTGTGGTGGCAGTGGTGGAATCTAAAATGGTGACGGTGCCAGTATTCTTGGCGGCAGCGATGTCGTAACCTGTACCGGAAGTCAGAGTCGCTATTACCGTTTCATTAGGTTCAACGAGTGTATCCGCAATAGCTGTGACGGGAATATTGGCGCTTTTTGCACCAGCTGCGATCGTGACGCTACCGCTTAGAGTTTGGTAATCGGTACCGTTAATAGCGATTCCGGAAACGGTGTAGTTTACCTTGAGGTCTTCATCGACATCGCACGGTACGGAAACCGTAAATAGACCTGGTGCTGTGGCTGGTGTAGACTCGATCGTGGTCGGGTTTGTGACGGCGATACTGACTCTTTCTGGACCCCTGGGGATGAAAGCGGCACCGTCTATTGAGTCGCTGTTAGTATTCTGCAAGACG
The DNA here is from genome assembly GCF_023333595.1 of Argonema galeatum A003/A1. GTDB lineage: Bacteria > Cyanobacteriota > Cyanobacteriia > Cyanobacteriales > Aerosakkonemataceae > Argonema > Argonema galeatum. The sequence goes on along the minus strand of NZ_JAIQZM010000010.1, from coordinate 120,432 downwards.
GCCAAAAACTCGCCTGTCGTCTTGTCCGTAATGATAGTGTTAGCAACATCAGCCCCGGTGCCTTGTGCGATATTTAAATCGGCGTAACTAACACCACCTGTTAATGAAATTAAATCTATACAAACTTGAAAGTCGGTAACAATGTCGGCATCCGATCGGGCCGGGCCACCCGTTCCCCGACCGACAACGAAGACATCGGTATTAATTTCGCCACCGCTATCGCCGGTGAGGGTATCGGCACCGATATCGCCGAATATTGTATCGCGTCCGCGATCGCCAAACAGGGAGTCATTTCCCTTGCCTCCCCGCAACAAGTCATCCCCCATCCCCCCGAAAACTGTATCCTGGCCATCGTTGCCGTTGAGAATGTCGTCGTTTTCGTTCCCGAAGAGCTGGTCATTACCACTTGAGCCGAAAATGCTGTCATTGCCTTGGTTACCCAGCAATACGTCGTTACCATTCGCGCCCAAATTAGATTCTTGACCCTGGTCGCCGTAAAGTAAATCGTTATCTAAACCCCCAAAGAGAGAGTCGTCCCCCAGGTCGCCGTACAGGGTGTCATTGCCCTCATCGCCTAACAGGGAGTCATTATTCATTCCACCGCGAATGGTATCGTTTCCTTGTCCGCCAAAGGCCGTATCATTGCCCATGTTGCCGTTGAGGGCATCATTACCTTCGTTGCCAAACAACAGGTCTGTCTCGTCGCCGCCAAACACCGAATCGTTACCTTGGTCGCCAAAAACCGTGTCGTTGCCCAGGTCGCCATACAATTCGTCATTGTCCATGCCGCCCCGGACTGTATCGTTGTCTATGCCGCCCCGGACTGTATCGTTGCCCTCGTTGCCGTTGAGGACGTCCTCTCCTTCGTTACCATTAATTTCGTCATCGTTTTCGTCGCCCAGAATGGTGTCGTTGCCGAAGTCACCGTAGAGAGTGTCGTTGCCCAAGTCGCCGTAAAGCAGGTCGTTCTCCATGCCGCCCCGCAGGTAGTCCTGGCCTTCTTCGCCAAAAAGGGTATCGTTGCCCTCGTTACCGTTGAGAACGTCATTACCATCGCCGCCAAACAGAAGGTCTCTCCGGTCGTTGCCTAACAGGGTGTCGTTGCCGAGATCGCCAAAAAGGGTATCGTTGGCGTCGTTGCCGGACAGAAAGTCGTTGTCTTTGCCACCCCGCAGGTAGTCATTTTGCTCGTCGCCCTGAAGACTATCGTTGCCTTCGTTGCCGTTTATAGTGTCCTCTCCCCCTCGACCCAGCAGGGTGTCATTGCCTGCGAAACCGAGGATGGAATCTGCTTCTGCTGTGCCAGGAAGAAAATCATTCCCAATTGTTCCGGTGATATTCGCCATTTTTTAACTCCTCACTACCCAGTCCATATAATCTAACGATTTCGGTCTATGCAAACTGATTATTTCCATATATTTACGCCAATACGTCTACTGGTAGTCAATTTTAGGCTGAAGTGTATAGTGTTACTCCTTCAACTGAAAACCTAATTGCTACGTTTATGGCATTTTCCTAAAGCATTCCGGCAAAGCTAGGATTATATAGTCATTGTTGACCTTATTTTGCCATAAAGCGGTGATTAAACTCTGGAAAATTCACGAGATATTCCTATAGCACCCTTTGCAGGCTAATGCAATTAGCCTGCAAAGGGATAGGGGCTAACGGCCCCAGAAGAGGGAAAAATCGTCTCTTTTCTTCTCTTCTCCTGTTGGCCGTTGCCGGTTGCCCGTTTCTTGTTCCCTTATTGAGTAATTTTTGTTACTTAATAACTGCGAGAAATCGCCGATCTTGGCAGTACCCAGAATTCACCCTAGTCTTCACTCGATAGATACTGTATTCCGGAAAACGTTCTACTGCAACTGTTATTTACGCGAGTGGATTATCGGTCATCTGGAGAATGTGCGTATAATTAGATACTTTGGATAAACTGCAAGGCGAGCCGATCGTCGATCGTGTAGATGCGTCCTGGCAGCCATATTTTGCGCTTGATTTGATTTCAGGATAAAATTATGATTCTACTGACCTGTTTTCCCCAGCTGCAAGTGAGGTAAGACTGTTGATCGATTAGACTATTTTTTAGACTAAAAGTTCCTCAATCTGGGAAACAAAGAGGCAGAGGGGCAGACGGGCAGAGGCATAAAAATGTTATTTATTTGACAATACCTTCGCCAATTTTGGAAAAGTGGGCGTGAAACCCAGTAAAATCAATACGATATAAGTGGGGTTTTTGCCTTTTGGGGAAGGTATTGATTTGAACAAAAGCATAACAACTCTGAAAGAGCCAAAGATAGTATAGAAGCTTATTTATGAGATCGCAGTGGGAATGTTTGCTGGAAAACTTGGGGGAATGGCAGGGTTCTTTTACTCGTCTCTCTCCACAAGGGGAACTATTGGAAGATACTCCCACAATGGTTTCCCTAGAAGGACTGAACAACAATCAGACGATTCGTCAGATAATCCGCCGTTTTTTACCCTCTGAAGAAGTGCAGGATCGAGTTCTGGAATATAGTTCTCTGGGACGAAACATTTTGTTTTTTGATAACGGCGCTTTTTCTCAGGGATCGATTCAGCTGGCTCCTTTTTCGGAGTTTGGTGCGGAATTGGGTTTGATTGATGGTAGTAGGCGTTTGCGTCTTGTCCAAATGTTTGACAAGTCAGGTCAGCTGGAGAGATTAACATTAATTCGAGAAAAGCTTGCTGGTGCAATGACGCCAGAACGTCCACCTCTGACGCCGGTCGATTTGCTGGGAGAATGGCGGGGAGAAGCTGTGACGATTTATCCAGACTGGCGTTCACCAGACACTTATTCTACTAAGCTAGAACTTCATCTAGATAATGATGGTAGATTAGTTCAAAATCTGACTTTTGGTGATAAGATAATCTCTTCTACTGGCAGAATTGATGGCTCTATTATCCAGTTCGATCGCAGTTCGCAACTTGTCCAAGTTTTGCTACTCCCCGATGGTGCTTCTTGTACTTGTCCGCTAAAAGTTAAGGTGGGTCAAGCTTTTTTCCTGGAGGTTGGTTGGTTGCTTAGGCCCGATCGCCGTCAGCGGTTGATTCGCAGCTATAATGACAAAGGTGAATGGGTGACGCTGACGCTGGTCAAAGAGTTAAAAATTAATAATTAATTCAGAGAACAGCGACGGCTTAAGGCTTGTTTGAGCAGAATTTGATAATCTTTGTCTGTAATAGTGTAAGATCCAAATCGCTCTAAATGGGGGTTGGTCATTTGGGCGTCAAAAAAGACGTAATGGCCCGATCGCAACTTTTCCACCAACTTCACCATCGCTACCTTCGACCCTTCTGGAATCCGGTAGAACATCGATTCGCCAATAAAGGCTCCTCCGATCGCAATACCCAAAATTCCACCGGCGAGTTCATCTCCATACCAAGTCTCGAAACTGTAGGCCCAACCGGCCTCGTAAAGAGCCAAGTAAATTTCGTGTAGTTCTGGGGATATCCAGGTGGTTTCGCGATCGGCACAACCACTGACAACACTTTGGAAATCCCGGTTGATAGCAACAGTGAAACGCTCTTGGTTGAGGACGCGCTGTAAAGATTTTGGGTAGCGAAACCGATCGTCTAAGGGAATCAAAGCCCTCTGGCGACTATAATACCATCCCAAACCATTGCCCTCTTCATCAGCCATCAAGAAATAACCTTGGGCATACCCCTGGATAATATTGGTAATGTCAACCTGCATAATATTAACTATGAAAAGGAATGCTGACTAATGACTAATGACTAAAATGTCTGAACCAATCCCAGCAATAACTTTGCCACCAAGCCAAAATCCGCAGCAAGAGGGAGAGTGGTTGCTGCGTGCTTTGCATAGGTGGCTCGATGAAGAGTTTATCCCAGAACCCGTGAATCAGACGATCGCGACTCGCGCAGCCCAGATCTACCTTCGACAGCGGTTAGAGGGCGAAAATGACCTGGGTTCGCTCGTAATTGCGATCGTGACGGAGATGCAGGCGTTTGACTTTTCCAAAAGTTTCTATAGCGAATTTGCGATCGCTAATGCCGTAAGCGACCTGCTTTTAGACAGTCTGGGGATCGATCGCTGCTGCGGCCAATAAAGTCAAAAGCAAAAAGTAAACACTCAAAAGAAACAACAATAATTTTTATTTCTTTCTTTTGAATGAGTGACTTTTGACTTTTGACTTCTCTTACCAGCTGGACTTCACCACACCGGGTAGCAGACCTTTGTGAGCCCACTCCCGCATTACGTTGCGAGAAAGACCAAAATCCCGGTAAGTGCCTCTGGGGCGACCTGTAACCCAGCAACGGTTATGCAGACGGGTGGGGGCACTGTTACGCGGCAGTTGTTGCAGTTGGCGGTGGATTTGTAGCCTCTGCTGTTGAGAAGTAGCTTGTTGAAACTGTTCTTGCAAGTCTTCCCGCTGATCGGCGTACTTATCCACAAGCTTTTGGCGCTTTTTCTCGCGCTCAATCATACTCTTTTTAGCCATGAATGCTTCTTGTTCCCTTAAATAATGAAGACAGCATTTTCTATTCTAACTTTTAGCAGCTGATTTGATTCCAGAGGATTTGAGCGTAGTGACTTTGGAGGAGTGGATCTGAGGTAGATTGGCAGCAGGGCAGAGGTCAGCAAGTTCACAAGCGTCACACTTAGGATTCCTGGCCGTACAAACAGCGCGACCGTGGTAAATGAGGCGGATTGACCAATTCTCCCAATCAGGCTGGGGCAAGAGTCGGATTAAATCTCGCTCCACCCGGACGGGATCTGTTTCTTCTGTCAAACCCAGACGGTAGCTGAGGCGCTTCACATGAGTGTCCACAGTGACACCCTGATTGATCCCGTAAGCGTGCGCCAATACAACGTTAGCCGTTTTACGGGCTACTCCCGACAATTCCAGCAACTCTTCCATGCGCTTTGGCACTTTGCCACCAAATTTTTCGACAATTTTGAGGCAGGCACCTTGGATATTTTTGGCTTTATTGCGATAAAAGCCGGTGGAACGCACTAATTTCTCTAACTCTTGGATATCAGCCCCAGCCATTGCTGGGGCATCGGGAAACTGGGCAAACAAAGCGGGTGTGACCTGATTTACGCGATCGTCCGTACATTGAGCCGAGAGAATAGTTGCCACCAGAAGTTGCACTGGTGTCTCGTAGTTGAGCGTGCAGGTTGCCTCTGGATAAAGTCGCTTTAAGCGAATCAGAATTTCTATGGCACGTTGCTGCTTAGCAGCCCATTTACGGGTAATGCTCACCGGAAGAACTTTTGAACTCCTTCCAAATTTGCGGTGTCTCTGACGATCAGAAAAATTCCAAGTCCTAATAATAGCATCAACCCAGTCTGCATCACCCCGTCCTGGATTTTAGTTGGCAATGGCTTACCGCGAATGCCTTCAATCAGTAGAAAAGCAAGTTGACCGCCATCAAGCGCCGGTAGGGGCAAGATGTTGATTATGGCAAGGTTGATGCTAATTAAAGCGGCAAACTGAAACAGTTTTGTGATGTCAGATTGGGCAATACTGGCACCAATCTGGACAATTTTGACCGGCCCAGCCACTTGGTGAGCTGTTTCTTTAAAGTTGCTAATCAGCTGCCAAAAGCCTTGAGCGGTCAAAATCACAATCCGCTGGAAGTCTTCAGCGGCAAGGCTAAAAATCTCGAAAACATTTTGGGGGCGACGGTACACCACTGGGTTCCCCTTGGGGCCGTTGGGTGCAAGGGAGATGCCGATCCGGGATTCACCATCGGGCCCAGGCTGAGGACTGGCGCTGAGGGATAGTTTTCGATCGCCACGCTGAATAGTAAACTGAATTGACTTGCCGGAACTACTTCTAATTAGTTCTCTTAAAACGGCTTCTTCTTTAAGGGAACGACCAAAATTTTGGCCGTTCGCTGCCAAAATTACGTCCCCAGGTTTTATCCCTGCTGCTGCTGCCACACTGGGAGAAAGCTGGATACCCATGTAGCCGCCGGTTTGAGGCGTCACGGACAACTCGATTGGCTCGTTATTGCGAGTCACAACGAGCTTAGTTGGCTGGCCCGAAGTAGTTGCGAGTAATTCACTCTGAGAGTTTTTCTCGTTGATAGAGAATTCAAACTTTTGACCGTCAACCCAAATTAAGTCGCCTGGATTAATGCCTGCTGCTTCAGCCGTGGCATTCACTTGACTTACTTGTGCAACAATCTGGGGAACCAAAATTCCCGGTTGCTTCGCTTCCGGTATTCCTACTGCACCAAGCTGCACCACCAGGACTAAGTAGGCAAAGATCAGATTGGCGATGACGCCAGCGCTAATTACGATCGCCCGATCTAGAATGGGACGATTGCGTAGCAAGTTGGGATCGTCGGGGGGATAAACGTTTTCGGGTTCATCATCGGGAAAGCCAACAAATCCACCCAAGGGAAAAGCCCGGATGGCGTACTCGGTTTCCGATCCCTGATATTTCCACAGGATCGGGCCAAAACCAAGGGAGAAACGATTGGCGTGAATGCCCTGAAGACGAGCGGCCATAAAATGGCCAGCTTCGTGTACTAAAATCAAAACCGCCAAGACTGCGATCGCCGCCAAAACTGACATGGCAAAATTTAATTTGAATTAGCTATACATTTCTTTATTCTAGGTTGCGGCACCAGTAAGCAGATCTCGCCCCAGATACGATCGCAGGGCTTGCGGTATTGCGATCGATCCGTCTGGTTGTTGATAGTTCTCCAAAATTGCCGCCATTGTGCGACCCACAGCCAATCCAGAACCGTTGAGAGTATGTACAAACTGGGTTCCTTTTTTGCCAGCTTCCTTAAAGCGAATGCTGCCCCGCCGCGCTTGGAAGTCACCAAAATTGGAACAGCTGGAAATCTCGCGATATTTGCCAGCAGAAGGCAGCCAGACTTCTAAGTCATAGCACTTTGCCGCACCAAAGCCCAAATCGGCGGTACAGAGTTCCATGACTCTGTAAGGCAGCTGCAAGGCTTGCAAAATCGCCTCTGCGTCTCGGACAAGGGATTGATGTTCTTGCTCTGAAGTGCTGGGATGAACTAATTTAACTAGCTCGATCTTGTTAAATTGGTGGAGTCGGATCAGCCCCCGCGTGTCTCGCCCATAAGCACCGGCTTCTCTGCGAAAACAGGGAGTATAGGCGCAGTGGTGGATGGGTAGCTGGGATGCTTCTAGGACTTCATCTCGGTAGAGATTGGTTACGGGTACTTCGGCGGTGGGAATCAACCACAAATCATCCGATTCGCACTTAAAGCTTTCTTCGGCAAATTTGGGCAGCTGATTGGTGGCGGTGAGGGATTGGCTGTTAACTAGCAAGGGGGGGATCACTTCTAGATAACCAGCTTTGGTTTGCCGATCGAGCATGAAGCTAATCAGCGCTCTTTCCAGGGCAGCACCTGCTCCTATAAGAGTAACAAAGCGACTTTGGGCAACTTTCACGGCTCTCTCAAAGTTGAGGATGCCGAGTTTTTCGCCTATTTCCCAGTGAGGGAGGATATTGGGGTTTTGGGGAATGTATTCATCACCCCACCGACGCACTTCTACGTTGTCCTCTTCACTTTTACCTATGGGCGTGGATTCGCTAGGTAAGTTGGGCAATGCTAGCAGTAGCGCTTCTATCTGGGCTTTGAGGTCTTTTTCCTGGGGATCGAGTCCGCTCAAAGTCGCTTTGATTTGGTTTCCCTCATCTCGCAAGGCTTGAATTTCTGGGCTGTTGGGATCGCCACCGTCTTTAATTTTTTTGGGGATCGATTTGGCGATTTCGTTACGACGGGCTTCGAGATGCGATCGCTCTTTCTCCAGTTCCCGCTGTTGCCGATCTAGTTCTAAAATCTGCTGTATGTCATACTGACCGACGCTGCGACTGTTGAGCCGATCTTGGACAAGTTGTGGATTTTCCCGTATCTGTTTGAGGTCTAGCACAGATATTCCTTAAGCTTTTTCTGCGTAATACATCAGGATACAACGCCACGGCGAAATATCTCGTCAGGGATCGGCCCTAACTACGTGCGGTTAACGCGATCCATCAGCCAGAGTGTAGCGACAATTCCCACAAAGTGACCGAAAATGGTATTAATATTTGCCTGCACTGCGAACATATCCAGAGAGCTGATCAGGCGACTGGTATCTAACGTCAGTCCTATTTGCGGTTGGGATATCGATCTTGCCGCTAGTGTCCCGACAATTGCATAGGCTCCGAAAAGAGTTAATAACATCCCGCCTAAATTCACAAGCAATCCCAAGCGCAGGACTTGAATTGTATCTGTTTTCCGAGGGCGGGTGTTGGCATTGAGAGATTGTAGCTGTCTGGCGATGCGGGTGTAACGGAAGGCCCAGTAAATGCTTCCGCCCAGAACCGCAAGTCCGCACAAGGCGAAGAAAATGCCTAACCCTGTGCCGGGATTAGTAGCCTTGTTACTGCTATTGCCACTAAAGACGGCAAACAGCAGCAAAACCACGCTGGAAACAACAGCTAGGACTAACTGAGACCAGAAGCTAATCCAGCCGGTTAGACGGAAATTGAACGCTATTTGCCGGAGTGTTGACGGAAGGGATTGTGACTCTGATTGATCTGGCATATATATTCCCATTAAACCCGATTTGATATGGCAAAACTTTTATCAATGAAGAAACTTTAAGTGAAGCAGGGCCTCTGGGCATCAGGTGTCCAGCCTTTTACACAGTACTGTGCCAATGCCATTATGCGGTGGAATAGCGGCTCTGTGGATGAAGTCTATCAGGGTGAGGAGATCTACCGGGTTTGGCACTAATTCTTTAAAAAAAATAAAATTACACAGTTCCAAGTGCTTGAAAAAACATATAGTTTAGGAAAAAGTCTCATCCCCAGGGGAAGCACCATTAAAGCTGAAATCACAGTACGAGCCTTGCGTGATGAGGGCCCAGTTAAGGTCTTTTATATTTTGTATAAAGTACACTTCGACGAGCAAGGCAAAATCACCCACGAGGTTTGGCAGGCACATCCAGAATTAACTGTCTAGAATTGATCGTAATATTCAGCAGTTCCTTTTCGGACAGAATGGAAACTGAGTGTGCGGTTGGATCTGGCAAACGATATCAGATGCCTCTAAAATCACTTTGGGACAGAGTGTTCAGCCGGTTATGCAGGTAAACAACCCACCGAAGGATCGAAGTACCGATTATAGCGGGGGCTTTTTAAAGCCCTAGTTTACCAGACTCAGGTAGAGATACCTACGTTATTGGCAAGTGTTTAAGTTCTTACCTACGGATGCGTAGCTAGTCTGTAGCTCTAAAACTCAAAGGTTAAACAGTCATTTGGGAGACAGTGCCTAAGAGAAGCGTACCGACCACTAACATTGTCTAAGCTAACTTTACCGGAGTAATCCGAGGGGGAGCAATCCCCTTTCTTAAACGCCCCACCGAGGCGGGTCTAGAAAGAACAATGTCGGTAGCTTCTATCCTGTGATGCCAGCAGGTATGCCAAGGAGTTTCACCACTTTTGAGGCGCAACGGTTTCCTCACCGACCAAAAAAAATAGTTATGCAACTTTTACCCTGCCCTCCTTTTCCTTTTCGGGTGCGTTGCGGGGGTTCCCCCTGTTGTAGCACCCCGCGTCTCAGCGCCAAACTGAGTACAGTTTTGGCGGGAGTCTCCTTGGAGGAAGAAAGATGAAATTTGACGATATTTACCAATTTTTTCACAATCCTCCTCCCATATATCTGAGCAAAGAACTAGCCGTGTGCTACGTACTTTCTGTCTTAGTACGAGGAGAATCTTATGGAACAGAACTAATCCAGCTTATAGAGAGTGAATACCCAGCCTACCGGCTTTCGGATACCGTTCTGTACCTAGCACTCAAATTTCTGGAGGAGGAACAGGCGATCGGAGGATACTGGAAAAAAGTAGAAGGACGCGGACGTCCCCGGAGGATGTATCGCATTCGTCCTGATTGGCGGGATTTATCTCAGGATTTGGCTCGTCTTTGGCGGGAGTATGCCACCAAAGACGATCGTTCGGCCTCTGATGAACCAAGTCAGCGGCAAAGAGATCCCGAAGGTAGCGACAAATCGTAAACTTGTGTAAAGTATGGGGATGATACGGATAAAAGGATTTTGGATTCATGGCTAATCTAAAATCTCAAGTCCCCAAACCCTTCCTAAATCAGGATGACCACGACAATTATTTACTCGACATTGCTGCTGACGTTGTTGCTGTCGGTCGGCCTGTTTTTCTTTATCAAAGCTTCTGTCAAAGATAGGACTCAAGTAGTTAGGCTGATTTCCGAGCAGCCACAAGAAGCGCTTTTCGCTCAATTTCAGCAGTATTTTACGCAGCGTTCCTACCGGGTCGCATCTGTGGATGCGGCGCAAAACCAGGTGACTTTCGTGGGTTTTGTCCGCCCCAGCTGGTTTATGGCAATTTTCTTAACTTTGTTGGCGGCGGTGGGAATCCTGAGTCTTGTTCTGGTTTTGTCGATTTTGTTTCCCAATTTGGCGATCGTATTTCTGGGGCTAGAATTGTTGTCGCCTCTAGCTGGTGTATTTTACTGGCAAAAAGCTGGACGGCAAGAGCAGGTTTCGCTCAAGTTTGAAGATGTGCTTAGCCAGGAAACTCAAGTGGTGCAAAGTGCGATCGCTGTTACTGCTCATCGGGATGAATTGGCTGCTTTGCAACAGGCGCTGGGATTAAAACCTGGCGATGACGTTAAAGAAGCGTCTCCTTTGGCAAAGCCTGTCCCAAGGACATAGCAGAATCACTGTTACATAAAAAGCGACAATAAACCCCACTCAGAACTTGCTTGGTTCGAGTGGGGTTTATTTAAACTATATCAACTTTTTCGTTGCTGCAAAGGTCGCTTTGGAGTTGCCAAAATGCGAATTGTCAATCCCTCTCCAGCCTATCCTACCCCTTAAGTCTCAGCCACTTTGAGCAGCGACTGCAACTTTTTCGTTAGGGTGTTCTAACTCTCTCAAGCTGGGAAACAGGAAATGGTTTTCTTCCACGTACTGAGCCCCAAACAGCCCCTTTTCTGCCCAGAAGTAGCGATCTGTAGTATGCTCGTTCCGCTTAACCAGCAGTAGAGCGGGTGGCACAATTCCTTCGGCTTGAATAAATTTTCGAGCCGCCGTTACTGGTTTATCCAGCCCACTTTCGATGCTATATTGAGGCACGTGCTCAAGAATCCTACGCCCTTCTTGGCGACGGCGACTTTTGCGCTTACGTCTCCTAGCCAAGCTAGTTACCTCCTCTTTTAGTTCTATTTTGTAATGATATTTACCAAAGCCGTCGCAAGTATATAGGCTTGAGTTCTAAAAATCAACTTTTATTAAATGATTGATACAAATCTTCCAGATGCCCTGGAAGCTTAGCGCTCTTACCGATCGCGCTAAGCTGGAAACAGATATAGATCCGAGTAGTTGTAATAAAAATATATGTTGTCTCTAAGTTCATAGCCCCAAATTGGTCAGATAACGCTTGTAGATGATATCAGAGAAACAGAAAGCCATTTGGGCAACAGCGCCATTTGGCACGGTTAACTACTAGAGCTTGACAAGAATGTTGATGCCTGCTTCTTCAGAATTTGTTGCTCTGTGTCAAGCACAGGTCGCATTGCTTACCCAGGCACTGGGAGCGGCTTTGAGCGTAGTCTATTTGACGGAAGAATTGGTGGAGGGAGAAGAAGCTAAACTGATTCCGGTTGTGGCTTACCCTAACCAAACTGCGGTTTGGGATGAGAATGACTCGCTGGCTTTTTTACCGCATGGGATCGAGAAGCTCAATAATATCCCCCGCTTATTATCAGCGGCACCTCAAGGCTCTTCAATGCTGCGGCGGTCTAGGCCAGGGGTAGATACAACGGGAGGCGAGCAAAGGCGTCACAGGGAAGGCAATTCTCTGGTGCAACAGGGCCAAATTGTTTTACCTCTGATCCATGAGGGGGTTGTGATGGGATTGTTGGTTACCAGTCGTGAGGATCGACCTTGGAATGAGCAGGAACGGATTGAGGTGGAAAGGATTGCTCATACGATGGCTCTAGCTTGTATTTTAGACCAACGCTCTCAGTGGCTGGGGCAGCAATTTAGCCAACAACAGCGCCTCCAGAGTCAGCAAAATGACCTTCTACATAATTTGTTGCACCAGCTTCGCAATCCGCTGACGGCTTTACTGACTTTTGGGAAGCTGTTGCTGAGGCGACTGCGACCGTCCGATGCAAACCGCGATATTGCAGGTAATATTCTTAGGGAGAGCGATCGCATCCAAGAGTTGCTCTCACAGTTCGATGAGGCGATTGATTTGACCGCAAGTCAAGGGGGATCGCTGTTAGCTTATCCTTCTCAGGTGTCGGTTGAAGGGGAGGTTGAGACTGCGACCGCTCCCGATCGGGCCAATAAACCTCTACTTTTGTTACCAGAAGCTGGGTTGATGGCGGTGGGAACTCTGGAATCCTGCTCTGTAGCGCAGATTTTAGAACCGCTGCTGTCATCGGCGTATGCGATCGCGCAAGAGCGAAATATAAAATTAAAAGCTGAAATTAGGGCTAATTTGACGCCTGTTCGAGCTAATGCCAAAGCTTTAAGAGAAGTGTTCAGCAATTTAATCGATAATGCTTTGAAATATACGCCTTCGGGGGGATGGGTTTACGTTGATGCGGGGGTAGAACGAGAATCGCCTCAAGGTCGGTTGCAGGGAGTTGCAGTGAGCGACACTGGCCCTGGCATTCCTCCCCAAGATTTAGAGCGGCTGTTTGAGCGGCATTACCGGGGAGTTCAGGCCCGATCGGATATTCCCGGTACTGGTTTGGGTTTGGCGATCGCACGAGATTTGGTGCAGCAAATGCAGGGTGAAATTGAGGTTTTCAGTCCATCTCACCACTCTGGTAATGCTGGCGTGGGGTCTACTTTTATCGTATGGTTACCAGAAAGTAGTAGCGACTCATTCCCAGGATAAGCAAGTTATCAGTTGAATCCAACGATCTGTTACGAAATCTTAAGCTTCTATCCTTCAAGTCTGTTTTGAAGATTTTTTACCGCAGATGGAAGCAGATAAACGCAGATACACGCAGATGAAGAACATTTTTCGGTATTGTTATCAGCGCAGTAGGGCTGATAAGCCGTGCTATGAGGCAGAACGTCTTAAAATCAGATCGGAGTTTAAGGTTAAAGTCAAGTCCTTGTCAGGTTCGATCGAGAGCAGCCTAACTGTTTCCTGGTTTCGGAACCTTCCCAACAGTTCGGAAGAAGAGCCAAAGCCAGAGTTTAGCACAACTTGTCCGGTAGAGATCGCTGGGTTCCCGCTCACAGCTGCTAGAGCAGCTGCCGCCCCTGTACCTAAAGCTGCATTGCCGATAATTCTACCAAGTCTGGGGCTGTTGCTAATCTCTTGTGTTTTGGTAATAATTCGGGAACTTGCACTTATGGGAATTCGTTTACCATCGCTTAAAACTAACTGTTTTGCAACAAATTGAGCGCTTCCTATTTCTTGCATTGTTACCAGTTCGCCGACGATCTGAGTGCCAGATGGAATCAATAAAGTTGGTTGAGAGGTAACAACGTTTCGAGTCACGATTAAGGTTAAGGGAATTGGCCCTGGTTCGTCTGCGGCAACGATAATTCTCTGTGCAGCTTGGTATTTAACTGGGATAAGAGTTCCGGCTGTAATTCTCCCAGTTATTTCCGCCGGTAAAGTTCTTTGGGCATAAGCCGGATCTTGTTTCACAATGGGCGTGAAGGTGCTGGCATTTATTGAGAATGCTAACAATAAAGTAGTTCCCGACTGCCAAGGTTTGAGCTTATACATAAAGTTATTTCTCCACAAGATAAATGGTTTTGATAAATTCTAAGCTTTGTTTTAAAAGAAACTCAAAATATATTATTTTTTAGTTTGGTTTATATACTATTTTCGCAAAAGTTAAGATACAGCGGCAGCCTTATTAGTCGCTTTTGTTTGAGAAATTTATAGGCCGCTGGGCTATAAAACAAAGCTAGTTATCCCTCAGCCGTCTTAGCATCCAGTCAAATCTGGTTCTAGCGATCGCAATGTTGTCAAGGATATTTGGGTTGAGTTGTTCCACGTCAATGTTTCCATCATGGGGCGAGACTTTCCCATAACCCAATTGGCCTATGGTGCCACGCAGTCTGATCGAAAGCAATATCGCCAGGGCTCGGTAAAAACGGGAGCAAAATCCATTATCCTGTTGTAGTCTTGTCGCTAATTGCCGTCGGGGAATCGACAGCAAGAGTGAGTTTTCAATCGTCTTAACTGTGGCAGAAGGCGGGCGGGAATCTATGAAGGACATTTCTCCCACCATCTCGCCGCTTGACAATGTGGCAATTTCTTTATTATCCAGGGTAGCAATAGAAACAGTCAAGGTTCCTTCCAGGAGGAGGTACAGCGTGTCGATGGGTTTTCCTTGTTCTATCAGGACGGTGTTGGCAGGAACTTCCTCGCGCTTACCCGTCTGTAGCATCCAATCAATGTCGTCATCGCTCAGTTCCCCTAGAATAAAAAGGACTTTTTCCATACCTGACTTCCTAAATCTGTGTTGTGCTACAAAGATGGTTTGACGGTTTCCTGAAGCACCCTAGTTGCGACGCATTGGTATACAAAATTCTTTATAAAGAGTACTATTCCTTATTTTTGACACCAGTTTTAAAATCATAGCATAATTCATGTTATTATTAAAGTTTATCTCCCTCAAGAGAGAGTCCAGTTACTCCTTTCCCGCTCAAAGAATATGTATGAAGCAGCAGAGGGGCGCTTGTGCAGAGGGGAAAAAGAATCATAGATAATCTTCTGGCGGGAAGGGAGTAAGAAAAAAGCGATCGCAAACTATCTCAGTTTGCGATCGCTTTGCCATCAATGATCTCTATCTAAATACCTCGATCGTACCCAGAGTCGCTTCTTGGGATGGGTCTGGAGTCGCGATTGTTGTAATCAGAGTTAGACCCGGATCTGTAACCGGAGGAGAAGTTAAGTACTAAATCCGAGCGGAGTGTCAAATCCAGATCGCTTTCCGGGTCAATGACCACCACTTTAGCTGAATCCCGATTGCGTCCCAGAAGCAGTCCACCTACAGCACCCGCTCCCGTACCAGCTAAAACCTCTAGGGGTCGGATACGTCTGTCGCCAGTGATGCCAGAGATCAGCGCTGCTGCTGCCGAACCAACTGCTGCACCTGTCAAGATAGAAGTTGTGTTAGTACCACCCCTACGAACTTCTTCTGTTTGAGTAATCACATCAGAAGTCGCGTTGATAGTGCGTCTCTGACCTCGATCTAGAATCAGGTTTCTGGCAACAAAGCGAGAACCTCTACCAGATGGTTCTATTTGTCCCTCTATCCGACTGCCAGATGGAATCAATACGCTGCCGTCACGACCTACTACGTCGTCTTGTACTGTGAGGGTTATTCGCGCGGTTTCATCTGGTGCTAAGACAATTTTTTCGGCTTTGTCGTAGGTAACGGGAATGTTTGTGCCAGCGGGTAATCTGTAATCAATTCGTTGTGATTGAGCGACCCGAGATTGAGCTAAAGCAGGTGATGCAATTAGGAGCGGAGCAGCTGTAGTAGCAGTCATTCCTAAAGCGAGTAGTGCAGCGGTTGTAGATTGCCAGCGATGGGAATTAAACATTTATGGCACCCTCCTTGTTGGGTTTGTTATATCAAATGACGCCGTGTTGAAAAGTTTGTTTCTGATAGTACAGGTTGAGTTTGGTTGATTGGAGCGACTATATAAATATCGTCTGTTATTTCGAGTCATCACTTTTACTTAAATACTTGTGTGATCTTGGAGGGTAAGTCCTATACTTATAATTATAACGAGGCGACAAAGGGTTATTCATCAACCGGAAGTAATATCACTATTTGTGGATTGTTTTTTGTTGTACTGACGAAAACTTTTTACCTACATACTAAGGAGGACGCCGGGGAGCAAAATTAGTTCCTTACTATAGTCAGATTTGCGTCCGCCTTCCTTCTACTGAGCGATCCGCTGGGGCGATTGGGGGCAAAGAGAGAAAGTCGATGGAATAAGCTGAGGTGCATTTAAATTTTTAAGTCAAGTTTGATGAAATTATTGTGGGGTGGGCGTCCCGCCCGCCCAAAAAATACAATTTAGATGCGGAACAGCTTATCGGATGAATTCGGATCGGGCCTTTTCTGACGAACCCCCTCTTGTCAAGCTTCTCAATAAGTGCGATCGCATCCTGGGATTTCGATGTGCGATCGCTTGTAACTATCCATTTGCGAAATCACCCTTTTTGTCGCTCTATCTCTGCAATTGGTAATAACAAATTATCCTCTATTTCCTGTCGCACGTCGCGACTCACATAACAATCGGTATTCAAGCACTCCACCAGTAACTTATTCGCGTTGTAATAAGCTTGAAGCAACTTTTTTTGCTGTTTGCTGAACTGCCAATTGTGACCTATATTGCGATACTTAATTATTGCTGATATTAATTGCTCTATCCAAGCTTGACTATTAGCTTCCCACCATTGTTTAAATTTCCACTTGTCAGCATCGGGATCTGGAAGTAGGTTTTTGAGTTCTTGCAAAGCTTGTCCTAACTTAGGTTCGAGGTAAAGGGCGCGATCGCACGCCAGGAAAAAAGCCCCTTTAAAAGCATAAGTGGAAGCATAGGGATAATTATTCAGATCGAGCTTAAAAGTGCGATCGCAAAGCAGAGCAAGGATATCATCAAGACCGACCTCAAGGGCGCGGATATTGCCTAAAATAACTAGAGTAAAAAGGCGACGATCGAGGGTGCGGATCAATTCTGGATCGCGGTAACCAACTGAATCGCGCTGAGGGTGGCGATCGTAGGCAAGATTAAAGTAAAAAGCCCGCACAGCAGCAGGCTTATAAGGAACCTTGACAGAAAGCGATTTATCTCTTACCCACATCAAAAATTGATGCAAACTTTCATCACCAGCTACAAGCAAATCAACCTGCTTTTTCATTAATTGCAACAGATAATCAGCAGGCTGTAACATCCCTACTGCTAATAAAAATACTTCTTGCCAGTATTTATCCGTAATATGGCTGACCAAATTTTGTAAAGCTTTTTCTAACGCCTGCGGTTCGGAACTGCTGACAATTTTCCTAGCTGTAAAATACTCGTGAAATGTCAGATGAGAAAAAGAATAAATACCCCTAGCTCTTTCTACTAAGATTCCATGCTGTGCTTCAAGCGATTTCAACAACGCCGAGCTATCTAAGTGCAGAATTTCCGAGTCAGTTTGGGCATCGGATAAATTGCGAATAAAATTTCCAATATAAGATTCAGCAGCCTGTTGTTTAAAAAAATAATCTTTGCGCTCAAAAGTAGTCAAGGCAATTTGACTGAGTAAATCTTCCTTGCGCTGTACCGACAGCTTTTTATAAACTCGATCGCGCTCAATACCGCGTTTGGCATCCCATTTTCTCAGTAGAGTAGTAATGCCTCGTTTGTATAATTCTGCGCGATCGGCTGGGAAATCACCGGCATCTTCAAATTCTAAACACAGCAGGGTCAACAGCAAAGGATTTGTCGCCAGTTCTTTAATTGAAGGATTTGATTGCAGTTGTTGTATGAATCGAGCGGCTGTATTAGCTTGAATCTCTTCCTCAGCAGATAAAATAATTGAAGATCGATTTTCTTTGACTTGAAACCACTTGGTTGCAAATGCCTTAATTTGGTTATGATTAAAATCGGCAACTTCTACCTCTGTGAATTTTTCAAAAGTATACTCCTGCGCTGCTATGCGGCAGGTGATAACAAATCGATTGCTTTGGTAACGATCGGAAAATTCCTGAATCTGCTTGATAACTCGGCTGGCATCTTCTTCTCTGACTTCATCCAAACCATCAAGTAATATTAATGTTTTGCCGTGTTTGAGCAACTCAGTTAGTTGAATATCTGTAATGCCAGAATTCAACAACATCTGGTCAATTAATTCGATGTTAACGCTATGATTTTTTGCCTCTGCGAAGTCTCTGAGGGTGATAAAAATTGGCACTAAATGGTTGAGAAAATTACCATAACAGCACTGAATTGCCAAATACTTTAAAAATGTTGTCTTACCCGATCCGGGCTTGCCCAATACCATCAGCTTAGGGTAAAATTTTACAGCTTCTAGCCCTGGTACTCGTTTTCTGGTAATTCTGCTCAGTCCAAAGCGATCGAAATTTCCCGAATCTGGATCGAATACTTGCATCAGCTCAGCAATTGTCAGCGGTCTGCACCCAGTGATTTGCTCTAGAATGTTGACATTGGTGTAGATGTCGGTTAAACCGATGGGTTGGGTCATATCTAGCACTCGTATTGTGCTACACCTCTGTTGGATGGTGGGGCGTAGCTTCTCTCGGATGTCTTGCACGAGGGCGTCAATATCGGTGCTAGGGCTAAGATTATTTTCAGCAGGCTCAGGTGCAGCTATCTTTTCCCAATCCAACTCAAGCTGAAAGCAGATTTCCCTAAAAATGTAACTATCGACCGACTTTCCTTGGAAAAACTTGCCAATTGTCTGGCGAGTGCAACCTACTCGCTCGCCAAGCTGTTTTTGCGTCAATCCGGCGCGAGTGAAGGCTTTTTTTGCCTCTTTTATACCTTCTTGAGATACCTGGAGCGATCGCTTTGCCATAGCTCAACCATAACCTTTTTTGAAGTTTTGTTAAATTTGTTTGCTAAGTCAGCCAAGCCTAACATTGCACAAACATTACTCAAGCATGAGGCTAACATCGGTCTGTAATGCTGGAATTGTCTGGGTTTGAATTCAATTGTATCTGGGACTTTATTATGACAACCGTTCTGATTGTTGAAGATGAGGCTATAAACGTTAAAGTTTTCTCTAAGATTTTGACTAAGGGAGGCGGCTTAGGGGTACGCCACACCGAAGATGTAGAAGAAGTAATCCAAATTGCCCAATCTGGGGAAGCGCAGATCGTTCTGATGGACGTTTCTCTGGGTAACAGTTATTACCGGGGTAAGCCAATGAACGGTCTTCAGATCACTCAAATGCTGAAAGCTAACCCGGAAACCGCTAAACTACCTGTGATTTTAGTTACAGCGCACGCGAACGAGGGCGATCGCGAAAACTTGCTCGAACAAAGCGGTGCGGATGGTTACATCCCCAAGCCAGTGGTCGATCATCAAGACTTTTTGAATCAGATCCGGGCAATGCTACCAAAAATCTAACAGATGCGATCGCGCCTTTGTGTTTTGCAAATCTACCAGACAAAACCCGCATCGGCGGGTTTTGTTGATTTTTACGATGATAATAAAGTTTGAAGGGAGCGCGATCGTACTCCAAATAAACAGGACAACATATGACAAAGACAGAAATCTTGACAGCACTAAAACAGATGACGACCGAGGAGCGTTTAGAAGTTATCGAAACTGCCTCACGGTTGATGAGGGAAGAGATAGAAGAAAAAAACAGGATAAAAGAGGAAAGGAATAAGCGACTAAGAGCAGCAGCTGAGGCGGCAATCCCAGACTATATGCCGGGAGGAAGGCTACACGATCTATGGTCGTCTGATAGTGAAGACTATTACGAGTCCAAGAAGGAAACTCTTGGGGACAGTGTAAACGCTCATGCGTAGAGGTGAAGTATGGCTAGTCAGACTCGATCCTACAGTTGGTGCTGAAATTGGCAAAACTCGTCCAGCTGCGATCGTGAGTGATGATGAAGTTGGTGTTTTGCCACTTAAAGTGATTGTTCCAATTACCGAATGGCAAGAGCGATACTCTGACAGACAGTGGATGGTACAGGTGGAACCTAGTGTAGAAAATGGATTAAATAAGCTCTCAGCAGGGGACACTTTTCAATTGAGTTGTATTTCTATAGAAAGGTTCGTTCGGCAGCTGGGAACCCTTTCTGATACAGCCATGCAAGAAATTACCGATGCGCTAGCCATTGTTCTAAGTATTTATTCATAGCTCTCAAGCTCGGCTTTCCGCAACCAGTATTTCTACTTCATACCTAAAATCCTTATTTTTTCCCTTGACAGACTATACAACAGTACGTTAGTACTGGTATTTCTTAAATAAGAGTGTAGCGCTATAGTCTGAATGATTCCTCTGCAACTTACCCTCAAAAACTTCCTTAGCTATCGCAAAGCCACCCTCGATTTTCGTGGACTGCATACGGCTTGTATCTGCGGTGCCAATGGCGCGGGTAAATCTTCCCTGCTAGAAGCGATTACCTGGGTGCTTTGGGGTGAAAGCCGTGCTGGTAATGAAGATGATGTTATCCACGCGGGATCTGATGAAGTCCAAGTTGATTTCATGTTCAAGAACCAAGATGTAATCTACCGGGTAATTCGGGCTCGTCGTCTTGGCGGCGGCGGGGTTCTAGAATTTCAGGTGCAAACGCCTAGTGGTTTTCGGGCTTTGACTGAGCGGGGAATGCGATCGACTCAGCAGTTGATTGTAGATCACTTGAAGCTGGATTACGAAACTTTTATCAATTCGGCTTATCTGCGTCAGGGTAGGGCGGATGAGTTTATGCTCAAAAAACCCGGCGAACGTAAAGAAATTCTCGCGGATTTACTCAAACTCAATCAGTACGAAACTCTGGCGGAACAAGCGAAGGATTTTTCCAAGCAGTTGAAGGGACAGGCGGATGAGTTAGATCGGAATTTGGGTTCTATTAAAGTGCAGTTGCAGGAGCGAGGATCGATCGCGCAAGAACAAGCTACTCTAGAAAGCGAGCTAACTCTGCTGCAACAAGCCCAATTAGAAGATACCGAACGGCTACAACAGCTGCAATCCTTACACCACCAGCGACAAAATTGGGAACAACAGCTAAGTTGGCATCGGCAGCAATATCAAAATTTGGTACAAGATTGCGATCGTCTCCAGCAAGACTCAGCCATTATCCAACAGCAGCAGCAACAACTGGAAGTTCTTCTGCAACAGCAAGGTGAAATAACGGCTGGATATACCAATTTCCAACATTTGCAAGCCGAGGAAGAAACCCTTACCAGCAAATTTCAAATTCATCAAGCTGCACAGGAACAACGGCGACAGTTACAACAACAGCAAGAACTGGCTATCAACGAACTGAATAAACAACTGCAACACGCTCAAGCTCAACTAGAAGCTTTAGCGGATCAGGAAAAAGAAATTCAGCAAACTCTCAGTCAATCTGCGGAAGTAGAAGCAGGGCTGGCACAATTGCAGCAGGCTCGTAGTCGCCTCAGCCAGATGGATCGGTTGCACTTGCAGGTCACCCCCTTACTGCAACGTCGCCAGCAGTTACAAAGCCAACTGGAACGCTCTCAAGCTCGATTGAGTGCTAAGTTAGATGAACTCCACGCTTCTGTATCGCAACTGCAAGTGCAGCAAAAACGTCAGCCAAAGTTACAGCAGGCGGTGATGGAAGTTGCTGTTCAAATTGAGCAATTGGATAAAAAACGGGTTCGCCAACAGCGAGTGCAGGAAAAAGGGCTGGAAAGGCGCAGTTTTGTCGATCGTCTCCACGAAAATCAACGGGAATACGAAAGACAGTTGGGAGAGTTGACGCAAAAGATTCAGATGCTGCGGACGCCGGATGCGATTTGTCCGTTGTGCGATCGGCCCCTCGACGAACACCACTGGAAGCGTGTGGTAAACAAAACCCAAACTGAGCAAAAGGAGATGGAGCAGCAGTTTTGGATTGTTCGGGAGCAATTGGCTGCATCTGAGGCAGAACTTCAGGTTTTAAGGGCTGAATATAAGCAATTATCCCAGGAATTGGTTGAGTATGATGGTTTGCGGGAACACCGAGGACAATTGCAGGCGCAACTTACTGCGACTGGTGATGCTCAAGATCGTCTTCAACAAATAGTAACGGAAGCTGCACAGATTGAGCGATCGCTCCAAACAAGCGACTACGCTGTTGATGTGCAGCAAGAACTCTCCCAGCTAGACCGAAACCTACAACAACTCAACTACGATGAGAAAAACCACGCTTTGGCTCGAAATGAGGTAGAACGATGCCGTTGGGCAGAGGTTAAGCAGGATAGAATTAAACAGGCTCAGCAGCGTCAAGCTCAGGTGGCGACGCGACAGCCAGAGATTTTGGCTCAAATTATCGGTATTCAACGCCAGATCGAGCAACTGCAAACAAATTCGGAATTTTCTAGGCAGATTGCGGCGCTAGAACGCCAAATTGTTGAGATTTCTTATAACTTGGATGGACATAATGCGATCCGCAAGTCTGTTCGTCAAGCCCAATCTTGGCAACTCCGCTATCAGGAATTGTGTCAGGCTCAGCAGCAATATCCTTTACTTTGCCAACGTTTTCAGGAGTTAGTTCAGGTTTTGGAAGTGCGATCGCGCGATCGAGAAGCTCAGTCATCACAAATTGAGCAAATTGTCAACCAGCTTGGCACTATGCCAGATGCGACTGGGGAAATTCAAATCCTGGAAGGGCAGATATTTGCTCGACGCAGCCAACTGGATGAGCGGCTGGCGAGCTTGGGGCGTCTGCAACAACTCTCCACTCAGCTGGAAAACCTTCAGGTTCAGTATGATAAACAGCAGCAACAACTGATCGAATGCCGCCAGAAATATCGCATTTATGAAGAACTGAGTAAAGCTTTTGGCAAACACGGCATCCAGACGCTGATGATTGAGAATGTGTTGCCCCAGTTGGAAGCCGAAACTAATTCGATTTTGGCGCGGTTGAGCGGTAACCAGTTGCACGTTCAGTTTGTCACCCAAAAAGCTGGGCGCAGCGGTCGGACTTCTAAGAAAACGGGTAAATTGATTGACACTTTGGACATTTTGATCGCTGATGCTCGCGGTACTCGCCCTTATGAGACTTATTCTGGTGGGGAAGCGTTTCGGATTAATTTTGCGATTCGTCTCGCTTTGGCGCGTCTGTTGGCTCAGCGTGCGGGGACTGCGCTGCAAATGCTGATTGTGGATGAGGGGTTTGGCACTCAGGATCGGGAGGGATGCGATCGCTTGATTGCGGCGATAAATGCGATCGCCTCAGATTTTGCCTGCATCCTCACCGTCACCCATATGCCATCCTTCAAGGAAGCGTTCCAAGCGCGGATCGAAGTTGTCAAAACTCAAGATGGATCTCAGTTAAGTTTGTCGATCTAATTTCTATAAAGTGTGTTATAGTAATAAATCGTGCCGGTG
The DNA here is from genome assembly GCF_023333595.1 of Argonema galeatum A003/A1. Lineage (GTDB taxonomy): Bacteria > Cyanobacteriota > Cyanobacteriia > Cyanobacteriales > Aerosakkonemataceae > Argonema > Argonema galeatum. Next base: position 97,356 of record NZ_JAIQZM010000010.1, on the reverse strand, counting down.
TAGCTCAGTGGTAGAGTAGCTGATTCGTAATCAGTTGGTCGTGGGTTCAAATCCCACTATCGGCTTTTGGATATTCCAGGATAAGGTATAAATTGACATCTGGTGAGAGGAGACGATCTTGATATTTACCGATCATTTTGGAATAGAGGTGTAATTGCAACCGATCGATTATGCAGTTTTTTCGTCCCTACTGCTACTGCCACCCGCAACTACACCCAACTTAGGTCAAGGAAGGATATTTAGTCACTTTACCAACGCTGAGGGGGTGACAGGAATTACAGGAATTGTTGGTGATAATCTAGAGGTAGGGCAGCAGGTCATTGTCAGCGAACTTCGATTTGGACAAGGCTCAAACCCATTTTTGGCAAACGATCCAGGTGATATATTTCTTACAGATTTGGGTTTTGAGGCTACGGAAGGGAAACTGGAACTAATCGGTGTTTTTGGCGATAAGCAAAAATTCGCGATTCAATTTTCTGAAGAAACAGCGTTATTATTAAATAATATTAGAGTCAGGCCATTGAGAATATCGAATAATATATTGAACCTTGGCGGAAGTATATATAGTATTCCTGGCGGCACTACAATCAACGGCAAATGTCTACTAATGAGGATGAGATTATGAGAGAATTTGATATCAATTATTTGCTCGAAGATTTAGGCTCTTTGGAAGTGGAAAAGCAGGTAATTGCAGTAGAACGGGTGGGAGAAATTGTTGATTTTCTGGCGGTTAAAACGGTTGATGCTTTTAGGAGAAGTCCGCACCGTTTCCCGATGGCAGAACGATTATATCGTTTAGGTTCAGTAGTTGTTACACCTCTAGAGAACCTTCTGAAGGAATCGGATAATTTAGAAACGAGTATTTTGGCATCGGTCATACTTCTAAGATTTGGCTCTAGAGCAGGTGTTTCCTGCTTGTTAGATGCAATTGCCAAAGATGAAGAATACCTTTCTTTGGCTGCAAGTTCTCTAGCAGCAGCAGGAATTAAGGAAGCGAGCGATCCAATGATTAATCGTCTGAGAAGCTGCGATATTAACAATATTGATTTAGCGATCGGCCTTCTCAATGCACTAGAAGATTTGGGAAGTGAAATACCTTCGGATTTACGCGATCGCTTAACTGGTGAAGATGTTCCCTGGCAAATTCGTACATACACGAAAAGATTTGATTCGTACCAAAAAAATCAGCTTGAATACACTTCTAGTGAAAAAGCGATCGCATGAGGATAATTTAGTTTAAAAAGGGGTAAAGATAATGCACAAAATCGTAGTTCGTTCCCATGTTGGCTCTGATGGTATATTACAAATGGAAATTCCAACAGAGTTTAAAGATGCTGATTTAGAAGTAACAGTAACAATTGAAACTGTTACGCCAACTGTAAATAAAACGCCAGAAGAGTTAGGCTATCCATCTGATTTTTTTGAGAGAACCGCAGGTGCTTTTCAAGATGAACCTTTGATCCGAGAAGATCAAGGAGAGTATGAAATAAGGGAGGAATTAGCTTGACATATCTTTTAGATACTAATATCTGTGTCCGCCTGCCGAGTTCAAGGTTTGCGGATAGAAGATTGGCAGTGACGGAGTGAGGAGTGCGATCGCTTTTTGGATTGGGATGGGGTGAGGCGATCCGGTTTCAGCTTACTTTAGCCAAAAGCACCTGCTTAGTGATATTATGAAGGCTCGCTCAGACCTAGCTAGTTTAGAGGGGTGATGGGAAGTGCGCTCTAACTTACCTCTTAAACTTTGATAGAAAACAAAAACTGGCTTTTAGTAATTGATGAGGAATAATAATCGTATGGTATCAGAGCTTGAAAAGGCATTTGCCGAAGATCAATCCCAATCTGCTGAACTAACGGCTAAGGAAATCTTCGGAACTCTAATTCAATTAAATCAGCGCGTTGGTGATGTATACTCCATCAGCTATGAAACAGCCTTAGTTATAATACACGATTACTACCGCAGGGAAGTAGGTGGTATTCCTAGCCTTAGCTTCTTGATTGCTACTCGTGTTAATCCAAATGATAATATCGATTACACCACTGAAGACGCATCTTTAATTTTGCTGCGTGTTATGGATGCTGCTCCACTTCCTAACGCATTTGAAGCGGAACGAGTGCGCGTGGAAGCAGCCCAACGAGCTAGTGGAGAAGATATGCACTGGGATGACCAAGAGATGATGGATGCTCAAACTCATAATCTTTTGTCTTTTGCTGGAATTAAGTGTAAAGTTATTGGTACTTTTTTCTTAGATAAAGCTTCTGAAAATGACACTGCCGATTTGCTAGTTCTTCGTTTTGGTAGCGATATTTCCAATTACTATCCAAATCGAGGTCTGAAAGTCTATAAGCCAAACGATAAAGCCTTATCACTCATAGTTAATTATCGCGATCCAGATCGTAAGGATCAGCAGACAAAACAATCTGTTGTTGTGGGTCAAATCCGCTACGCATCGACCAATCGCTCATTCCAGGGAGTTTCTAATGTCCAAGTGAAACTTCTACCAGCCGATTTACTTGGTCAAAAAACTGCTCTATTTGGTATGACCCGCACTGGTAAATCGAATACTACTAAAATCATACTTCAATCGGTATTTAATCTGAGATTTGACAAAGAAAAAACCCTCCGAATAGGCCAGATAGTATTTGATCCTAATGGAGAGTATGCAAATGAAAATGAGCAAGATACTAATCAACAGAAAAATCCATCTGCCATCAAAAATATTTGGAAGTCTAATTCTGCGGGAAAAGAGGAAGATGTTGTAACTTATGGAATTTTGGCTCATCCAAACGATCCTAAACGCAAGCTGATGTTATTAAATTTTTTAGATGAGGCAAATCTTCAAATTGGTAAGGATATTATTGATGGCACACTAGCATCTGATGGCTCAAAATATATCCAAAACTTCCGGCAGGTCGTTTTTGATCAACCTGCTAAAGATGACTACAGGGCAATGACGCGCTACAAACGTCGAATCCTCGTATATCGCGCTCTCCTAGTTCAAGCTGGCTTTTCCGTTCCACCACAGCTTAAACCAGAAACTGACAAATTATTCAATAATGAGCTACTTGAGGCTATGAAGAATAGCCAAGGTAAAAATAGTACAGATCATATATCTGCTGCTGAGGTCTTGAGTAAGAAAGAATCTACATGGCCTCAAGTAGCGAATGCACTTAGTCATCTTTATGACTTTATGATGGACAAAAATAGTGGTTACGAAGCCTTTGAGAAATGGTATGTTAGCGATCGCCCAAAGGCATCAGGGGAACTCTGGGCAGATGAGGATTTGAAAAAGTTATTGGAAATGTTTAGTCGCCCTAACGGGCCTAGACAAATTGGTAAAGTACGTAACCAACACACTAACAGCACAACTGCTGATTATGCTGTAGAAATTTACGAACATTTGAAAGCTGGACGGCTAGTTATTATCGACCAATCGAGTGGAGATCCCGAAATTAATCAATCTTCCGCTGACCGGATTATGTGGTATATTTTTCGGGAAAATCAGAGTTTATTTCGTCAAGGAGTAAAAGAAATACCTGAAATTCTGGTTTATCTGGAAGAAGCCCATAACCTTCTGCCCGCAGGAACAGATATGGATCTGAAGAATGTATGGGTGCGGACAGCAAAAGAGGGTGCAAAATATCATATTGGCATGGTCTATGCAACCCAGGAAGTTAGCAGCATTCAACGTAATATACTCAAAAATACTGCTAATTGGTTTATCGGACACTTGAATAATACAGATGAAACCAAGGAACTCCAAAAATATTATGATTTTGATGATTTTGAATCATCAATTCGTCGCGCTCAGGATCGCGGATTCCTTAGAATTAAGACATTGAGCAATCTCTTCGTTATTCCAGTTCAAGTCAAAAAATTTGAGGTTTAGATTATGCCATACGAAGGAGAATTTGCCCAATATAAACCATTAGGTCGCCTTGTAAAGAGTGAGCGGGTAAAAAATTTACTTGGCAGTTACGAGATCAGAAGTAAGTCGGAACAGGTAGAGTCGCTACAAACACTAAATCTAATCAATATCCAACCTGGTGACTGGATACCACAAAAGCTAATAGCTATAGATGGGAGCCATGCAGAAGTAGAGATTGAAAATGGTTTCCCTGGTGCTGAAGCTTCTTATGTGACAGTGGCTTCAGTGATTCTAGATGTAAAAAAAATGAAAGAACTAGATCGGCATCGTCCTGTAGAGCCGAAACAATTCCGTACAATAGAAAAAGCTGAGTCTATAGACTGCGCTTTGCCTGGATGCAATGTCGTTTATAAAGGTGAAAAATCAGCTAATAGTTCGCTTAGAAAGTCAATATTTGAAGTATTTGGCTCTGTTCGGATGTTGTCTGATGGAGAATCACTTCTCGATACTTACGAAGCTCTATTAAAATATAAGCCTCTTACTGAACAGAGCCAAAAATGTCCTTACGAAGATTGTCTCGAAGATAGAGATTACCAGCGTGGGAATGGTCAATATACTTGTCCATGTAACCTTTCACGACCTCTTTATTCTACAGATGCCTTACGCATATATGAAAGGATGAATCCAGCAGGTACTAACGGCGGTATATTTGGTGAGATAATGCAAGTATTGGAAACAGTCTGGATGGTGCATATTTTAAGGTCTTTAGAGGCTAAAAAATGGCTTTCCAGCTTGGGTAGACTTGCAATTATCCTAGATGGTCAACTTGCCGTTTTTGGACAACCTGCTTGGATAAGCCAAGCCGTTTATCAAGAACTATCCAGAATTAATGGTGTAGCCAAAGAAGCGACAGGAGGCAAAGACATCCTTATAATTGGTATTGAAAAAACAGGAACTTTTGTGGAGCATTTTGAAGACCTAGATCGTAAAGAAGATGGTAGCTTGGGCAATATCCCTTGTCAGTCAGTTGGATTACTCACAGACTTATATATCAAACAAAATATCATTTTCTCAGACAGTACAAAACCTTATGGGGCAGCAACATACTTTGGGCGCAAGTTTTTCTACAAAACAAAATCCGGCGCTCGTATAGTAGCTACTTTGCCTTTCCTCGCAAAAGAACACAGAGATTTAACAACGGCTGAACCCTCTCAATTTCCACGTCTATCAGATGCAGTTGGACTTCTGGATCAACTGGTATCTTCACGCTTTCCTAACGCCCTTGTCCCCTTAGTGTCGGCAAATGCAGAAGCGGCTATCCCTCTGCGGCTTGGTAATAAAGTATTAGAAAAGCTTGCAAAAGAACTAATGGCGGAAAACTGAAGATGAGCAATTCAACTGTAAATCAACTGAGTTTGAGTACAGCCATCGGTCGATGGTCTGGCTTAGGTCCCTACTACGCCATGTTCCCCAAAGAATTCGCCTTCAAAGTTGTAGAAGAGTATTCAAAGCCTGGAGATGCAGTTATTGATCCGTTTGCAGGTCGCGCATCAAGCGTCTATGCAGCAGCAGCAATGCAGAGATCGGGCTGTGGTATTGAAATCAACCCTGTTGGGTGGCTCTATGGTTTTGTAAAACTAAAACCTGCCTCAAAGATTGAGGTATGGACGCGCATCAAAAATCTTGGTGACATAGCTGCTTCTGTTGAACAACATAAACTAGATATTTTGCCTGAATTCTTTAGTGCTTGTTATTCTCAAAGCGTATTACGCTATCTCGTAGCTGCGCGTGATGCACTTGATTGGAAAAATAATTTAGTTGATGCAACACTAATGGCAATAATACTGGTTCACCTACACGGCCAAAGAGAAAACTCACTATCAAACCAGATGCGACAAGGAAAAGCAATGAGTCCAGATTATTCAATACGTTGGTGGAGAGAAAGACAACTAACACCCCCAGAAATTGATCCAGTAAACTTTCTAATTAAGCGTATTGAATGGCGTTATGCCAAAGGAAGTCCAAACCTAAAAAATGGAAATATGCTTTTGGGTGATAGTACCTCATTGATCGGTGATTTAGCTGAAAAAGTCTCCTCTGGAAGTCAGAGTCGTTTTAATCTTCTATTTACTTCACCTCCATACTTCGGCATTACGAATTACCACTACGATCAATGGTTACGCCTGTGGATGTTGGGGGGGACTAATAGACCTACTTGGACAGGGGAAAAATGGCGGGGTAAGTTTGAGTCTATGCCTGATTATCGCAACTTGCTACAAACAGTTTTCCAAGGATGCGCTGAAATTATGACCAGTACAGCAAGTATCTATGTGAGAACCAGTGCCAGAATTTTTACACACGAAACAACTATCGACACTTTGCGTGAAGCTTTCCCACAAAAAACTCTAAAGTATATTAAGCAACCATTTACTAAAAATACACAGACAGCATTGTTTGGAGATAAGTTAAAGAAACCAGGTGAAATTGATATCATTATGCAATGCTAAATAGTTCACGGCTGTAAATATTGTATTTTTGGGAAATCGAAGTGAAGATTTTACGCGAGCGAAACCCAACCTACAAATTAATCTATTTTTTGGTTTGGCGAAGGTATTGTTCAAGAAACCGGATTTCTCTGCACCTCACTCACCCAAAAATTACTGTAAAATATTTCAAATATGGGTGGGCGGGACGCCTACCCAGTTTCGAGTTTATTACTAATTTCTCATCTGGAAACAGACTGGACACTCAAATAGCCCCTGCCGCGATCGCTCAAGTTTATAGTTAAATTAAAACTGAGGCTTAACATACATCACCCATACATCCTGCAATCGCTGTGCATCATCATCAGAAATATGACCGAGTTTATACAGCAATAAAGATTGCTCCAAACAATCCAATCTTGACAATCGTACTGTTGAAGCAACCCGCAAACCACTTACCTGCCAGTCATTAAGCGCGACATCAGTCTGACTGCGCGGTACAGTAGAGGTGACGGCTGCTGCCACAATATCCTGCCTATCTAACCAAAGTACAAGGATAGGACGCTTTTTAGATGCACTTCCATCCGTAAACCTAATTTCCGCCACCCAAAAATCACCCGCCTGGATAGTCATCATACAACCCCTCATCTTCAGGTGCGTAACTATTCAAAAATGCATCATGGTTGCGGATGGTTTCAGGCATAGTATTGATTTTCTCAATAGTGATGCTCCAATCACCTGCACCCAAGCTCTCAACTAAAGATGCTGGCAGATTTAACTTTTCACCTGCTTGGAGTTGTACTTGATAAGTTAACTTGATTAGTTCGCTTTTCATATTTCATTGTTGATAGTCTACAAGTTGAAATCATCCTCACTCAAATCAGCTGCGGTAGGGACACGGCATCATTTAATATTTTGCATTATAGATGAATATTTATGCCGCCGTGTCCCTATAAAACCCCAGAAACCCGGTTTCTTCAAGAAACCGGGTTTCTATGTACCTCACTCACCTGAAAAGCCCTGTAAAATATTTCAAATATAGGGTAAGCAAGACACCTACCCACTTTTGAGTTTATTACTAATTTCTCATCTGGAAACAGACTGGAGACTCAAATGACCTCAGCCGCGATCGCAACACCCACAAAAGAATCACCCCTTTTATTTGAGGGACTGACCTGGAGAGAGTTCAAAGCAGTTGAGCAATTGTTAGACCGTCCAGGCTATCGACTTTCTTTCCTAGAAGGAGTTCTGGAGATACGACGAAGGTCAGGAGAACCCCATGAAATCGTTAAACAAAGGATTGGTGCATTGTTGGAGCAATACCTGCTCATGGCAGGGTTTGACTTTACTCCAACTGGCTCAATGACCCTCGAAAATGAAACAGCCGCCGTTAAGCGAGAGGCGGATGAATCCTATAAACTTGCTCCTGGTCGAGCGCGTCCCGATTTAGCGATCGAGGTTGTGTTTTCCAGTGGCGGTATCAACAAATTAGAAGTCTACAAGCGGCTGAAAATAAAAGAAGTTTGGTTTTGGGAAGATGGCGTATTAGAAATTTATCACCTGCGGGAAGAGGGAAATAAATTTTACTATGAAAAGATTTCCAGTAGTGAAGAAGTGAAAGGAATCGATCTCGATTTGTTATTGCGTTGCATTAATATCGTAAATCATGTTGATGCCATCAAGACTTTTCAACAAGCACTTCAGAAATAGCTTTTAACTAAAAAGGTATGTAGTTGCGCTTTAGCGCTCTTATCCAAATTCTAATAAGAGCGCTAAAGCGCAACTACATACCTAATCACCATCGATAATTTCGTAGCGTGTACCGACATTTTCCGGCAGTAATTCTAAATCTGTGCTATTCCAGCGAACTCCTTTAGTTGCGGCTTCACTCATGGCGGATATCCTTCTAAGCGATCGTAATTTCTAGGATAGCCTGTGAATAATTCCTACCCTTTCACTTGTTCCGAAATCCATGCCAAATAAGGCTCAGAACCAGCAACCAACGGCAAAGCAATAATTTCTGGCACTTCGTAAGAATGCAACTCTCGAATCTTTGCTTCCAGAATTTCAAATTTAGCCAGATCGGTTTTAATTAAAAGTTGCCACTCTTCTTCTTTATGCAGAACACCTTGCCAAGTGTAAATAGAATTAATTGGTATCAAACTGACGCAAGCGGCGAGTTTTGCTTCTACTAAATTTTGTGCGATCGCTTCCCCTTCCTCCCGCGTACCAGCCGTCACCAGTACCACACCATAGCGAACTGTTTCAGCACCGTTATTCATCACCTGCAACCGCCTTCAACTACACCGCAGTATCAGTTGTAACCAAGTAAAAACACTCTCTAGTTCCTCTAGGTAAAACTGTACCTGTAAATTTGGCACCTTCAATATTTGCCCCTGTCAATGTGGCATCTGTGAGGTTTGCATCAGTCAAGTCTGCCTGACTCAACCTTGTCCATTTCAAGTTAGCTTTTTCCAAATAAGCTCTTGTTAGATTTGCTCCCGTCAAGTCTGCTCCCGTTAAGTTTACTCCCCGCAGCAGGGCTTCAGTTAGATCGGCTGCCATCAGATTAGCTCCTTCCAAGTTAGCGCCACTCAGTTTTGCTTCGCTAATATTAACTCCATCCAACTCCACGCCACTCAAATCAAGTCCATTCAAAAATGCTCCGCTGAGATTGACACCATTTAATAAAGCGCCATACAGCATCGCCCCACTCAATCTAGCACCTTGTAGATTTGCCCAGTTAAGATTGGCTCCGCTGAGGTTAGCGCCTCGCAGATTGATTCTTTGCAAATTAGCCCCGCAGAGATTCGCGCCCCAGAGATTCGCGCCTCGGAAATTAGCACCTTTGAGATCGGCACCACTCAACCTTGCCCCAGGTAGTTTTGATTTTACAAAAAAAGCGCCGCCCAGCTGAGCTTTCATTAAATCTGCCTCGACGAGTTTGGCTTCGCCCAGTTTGGCAAATGTTAGATTTGCCCAGTTTAGTAAAGCGCCACTTAGATCTGACTTGGTTAAACAAGCCCGACTGAAATTCGCTCCCCTTAAATTAGCGCCTGTAAGGTTTACACCTGTTAGGGTAACTTCTGTTAAATCAGCTCCACTGAGATCGACCCCAGCAAAATTTCTGTTTCCCTCTTCATAAAGCTTTAGGATCTCGCTAACTTTCATATTCTCACTGCCTTTAGTTCTTGCAAATTTGTCTCACAATCTATCGAGATAGTTTTTGAGACAAGCGATCCTTAAACCGCTTTAAAAAACAAAATAGCGGCTCGCATTGAGTACCCAGTTTAGTTCTGGGTGATAAAGAAAGAGGGCTACTATGAAATAAACTGCGCTCTCTTAATAAAGATTTTACTATTGAAAAGTTGCCAATTATAGTAGAAGGGGTTATTTGTGTTACAAATATTTTCAATTATGAAAAGCAACTATGTTCTGAAGTATAAAGAGTCAGACACACTCTGAAGCAAATATTCTGATAGGTGGGGCGGGGGCAAGGGGCAAGGCAATGGGCTTGCCCCGATGCGATCGAGCCCAATGTCTATACCAAAGAGGACGCTGACGCACAGGTTATGCGATCGCCTCACCGTAGTGCAGCCAGTCAGAAAACCTCCAGGCTATTAGGTTTGAGTCTAAGTTGTTGGCAACGAATAAACCTGACCATCTATTAGCAGTCGCGTAATACCTTTAGCTTTCAAATAGGGAGAAGCCTTCTGGAGAATCTTGCCATCAGGAACCTTAATCACTCGCTGAGCGCGGTTAGAAAAACGTCGAGCTACTCTGTGGTTGTCAAAAACCGGCAGAGTTCTCTGCTGAACTTCCTCTTGGGGGATTTGACCCAAGTCGCCAAAATCCTTTAGCGGTCGCGTGATTAATTCTGCCGCACGGTCTACCACCAAATAGCACGGTTTGGGAAAGGACGCCTCCGACAGTGGCAAAACCCTAACTACAGCGTTGCTGGGCACCCGCCTTTTGGGGAGGATAATTTCCTCATCCAGGTCATCTTCATCGTCGGTGTAGTCTAAATCATCATCATCATCACCATCGTCATCACGATCGTCATCATCATCCAAATCTGCCAGATCGTCTTCAGTGTCTAGCAGATCTTCCCCCAGCATTTCTTTGATTCTGCTGTTTGACCCACTGTAGGGTTCATGCAGCAAATCGTCGTCCTTTGTAGCAGTGGTTGAGGCACGAACATCTAACAGTGGCGATGAAACTTTTTCTGCCACTGTTAGATGTTCGCTTACAGACGCAGATGTCGCTGAGGAACGCCGTCGCAGGCGTCTGTTGAGACCGCGCGATCCTTCTAGTGCATCATCATCGGTGGGTTCGCTAAGCGGGTCTTCCACTACAGGCGCTTCTGGTTCAGAAACGCCTGTGTGCGGGCGCATCGAACGTTTTTGCTGAATTAATACTTCGTAGTCATCAGGTGACAAAGTGCTTTTTAGTAAGCGACTAATCGTAGAGTGGCTCACATCATAGCGGCGAGCCAATGTTGAGGTTGTTTCTTCTGGATTTCTGTAGAGCTTAAGGATCTCAGATTTGTCAGCTTGAGTTAATTTTTTAGCAGTCATAAAGCTTAACTTCCAGGGCGTCTACGCCCACCACCAGTGCGGCGGGAACGGCTTGATGTATCGTATTCGAGGGCAGCTCCAATGGCAAACAGCACGCCACTGAATACCCAAAAGACTTCTGGTAAAGAGCCACTCTGGTAATTCTCTATATTTTTTTGGGCCCATTTCAACCACATATCTGCGATGTAAAGTGACAAAGTTGCTCCTGCAATCATCCGCCAAGATTGGGAAAAACGGCCTCCCCAGAAGGCTAATAATAACATTGTGGCAAGAATTAACAGGGCAACATCGCAAACCACGTAAAACAGATTCAACCAAGGGACAAGAAACTTTAATTTATTGTCCAGTTCCTCAATCCAAGATAATTTTGAGGCGGCTGGTTTAGCATTAGTAGCTGGTTTAGCTGTTCCTGTGGGCTTGGGTTTAGCAGTTGGCTGCACTGCTGGTGCTTTTGGCGCTGGCTTAGCCGTGGGTGAGGCTGGGGCGGTTGCCTGGGCAACGATCGAAGGTGGGGTTGCCGCCTGGGCTTTGTTGGAAAAGTCGGGGGGAGCAATAAAGTAGGCTAGGACAATCCCTATAGCTGCGATTCCCGCCACAATTCCCCACTGCCACTTCTCCAGATTTAGCCGCCTTGAAGAAACAGCTTGAATCATCCCCCAGCCTAGAGAAATATAAGTAGCGATGAAAAAGGGATCGGCAAGAGATATATCTGGATCGATCTTTAAAGCCAACTCCCAATAGCCAAACATGAAGTTCCCTATGAAATAAAACAGCATCCCCAGACCAAATCCCAGCCAGACATTCCGTCCGCTGACAATCTGAGGACTCCGCCAATTCCTAAAACACAGTAAAGCTGCTGACAGGTAAGCCACCTGTTCAAAAACATAAGTGCCGATCAAGTACCAAACCGGACGATCGTCCCCTGTCGTGACGCTAAATATCAAAAAGAACAAAAGGGCCAGAACTGCCCAAGCAATTCCAGCTAGGACAATTGTCCGTACTGGCAAAAGAGTTTTAGGATTGGATGATTTATCCGTTGGGTTGCTCATAGGGATTCATAGAGGGAATAGCTGGCGATGGAAAGCACAGGCGTCAATAAGCTTTTGACCGCTGCTGAGATCGTAAATTTCACCATTAGGAAGCTCTTTGTCTTGGCTATATACAAGTCATTGCAAATGATAGGGAACCTTTTCAACGCTATTGCCACAGCTTACCAAGGGGAGATTGATTCAACCATTCTGTAAACTGCGCCTGATCGGCTGCTGGCAGGTCTTGTAAGGTTTCCATAGCTCGACTGACAAAGCTGGAGTTCCCGAAATACTGTTTACCAAGACGATAAAGTTCCTGCAACAGGGTGATTACATGATGTTCTTCCCAGGGGGGAAGTTGGTTGGCACTCAGCGGATCTATTGTGAGCAGGTTTTTGACAGCTTGCGGCGAGTCTGCCTGTGGAAAGCGCCACTGCTGAAGTATTTCGGCGAGATTTTTTTCAAATAATCCAGCCTGTCTGCCGCCTAAGAGATCTTCTATGTCTATATAAACCCCTTGCAGCAGCAACAGACAGGCTTGGGTCAGAGCAATCGTTTTCGCGTCACCAGGGACATCGCTAGTGAGCTGGTCTAAACGGATTTTGCCCCATACGCTGTATCGTTCCGGTTCCTCCAATAGGACACAGGCTTTCCCTCGGTTATCCGTCAGATCCCGCCAGAAGGCTTTGGCTTCTTCCTCTTGGTTCGCTCGGAACACACTGATTAAGCGAAACGTTTGCCCCTGGTAATTGAGAATGGGAATCTGCTGGTCCCGCTTTGGGTGCTGAACGCTAGTTATTTCAACATCCTGCCGTTTCAGAATAAACATGACACTGGCAATTGACTCCTGTCAGGACCTCCGGGTGCAGCTCTTGGCGTTGAGTTTAATTACGCCTGCGACACTCTTGATATGCAGAATGCTGGTTTACCAGGTGCGGCTGAACTGCGATCGCAAATTAATATCACACTATCTTATCCAAGGCTCATTCTCTTGGTTTTTAGTGTACATCTATCAGATGCCTATTCCACCGCCAGCCCTCTTAAAAGTTTCCGATCTTAAATTCGATCGCCTTGTTGCACCACAAATCTTAGCAATTTTGATAATATAGGCAGACAGATCACAAGTGGGTGCGTAACTCAGGTGGATAGAGTAGCAGCCTTCTAAGCTGCGAGTCGCAGGTTCGAGTCCTGCCGCACCCGTTTAAGAAGGGGCTAGGGGCTAGGGACAAGGGGGACAAGGGGGACAGGGGGGACTCTTTCTGCCAAGCAACTACTTATGACCGCACCCTACAGAAACTCATACCGCCAGCGCGGGCTATATGAAAAAACCGGATGATGATACCCAAACGAGACCCAAAAAAGCAAATAAAATAGCTTCTAAATCGGAGTTTTTATCCCGATCGCAGACTACCTTATCAGCTGAAACCCTTATGCTATCTTGTTTTCTTACAAGCCCGTGACGAGGATTGAACTCGTGACCTCACCCTTACCAAGGGTGTGCTCTACCACTGAGCTACACGGGCAAAAAATAAGCTAAAAGTAAAAGACAAAAGAAAATGTTTTTTACTTTTTACTTAATTCGTGGTGGGCCGAGCTGGATTTGAACCAGCGTAGGCGTAGCCAGCGGATTTACAGTCCGCCCCCATTAACCACTCGGGCATCGACCCTTGTTACCCACGATTACCAATAGTAGCACAAGAATCTGTAGATGCAAAGTTTTTTTTGAAAATTTATCTCTGCTCTCAGACAAGTAAATTTCTGGCTCAATTAGCCCGTACCGGGAAATCACTCTCATCATAGATTTCTCCGACCAGCTCTTCCAGAATATCTTCTAGAGTGATTAAGCCGACTGTCCCGCCGTACTCATCGACCACAATGGCAATATGCAAGCGCAATTTGAGCATTTCTTTGAGCAAGTTGGGAATTCGCTTAGTTTCGGGTACGTAGAGTGGCGGGTCTCCAGCTTCGGTCACCGGGACTTGAGTGCGGCCCAATGCTTGCGAATGATTTAGGTGCTGGAGGGCCCGCTTGAGGTGGACAATTCCCACAATCCGATCCTTAGATTCTTCTTGGACTGGGATACGAGAATATCCTGTTTCCAAACATAAATTCACTAAATCCTCAAGGGTGGCTTCATGAGAAATTGTCCGCATCTCAATGCGAGACTTGACCAAATCGCGGGCGTTGAGGCTGTCCAGCGTCAGCGCTTTGCTCAGCAACTGGCGTTTATCCAAGTCTAAGTGACCTTTGCCGCCCAAAATTTCGATCATTAGCTGGAGGTCTCTTAATGACTCTCCCTGCGGAACAGCGCCCCCCTGAAACAACCGAATCACGCTCTGGGCAATGTTCTCAAATACATAAATCACCGGCCCTAGCGCTATTGACAGCCAGTAAACGGGGCGAACTGCCAGCCTGAAAAATCCCATCACATTGTTCATTGCGAGGGATTTGGGCGTAACTTCGCCAAAAATCAAGACCAAAAATGTGACAACGGCAGTGGCAATACCCAGTCCCGCATTGCCTAACCACAAGACAAATAGGTTACTGGTGAGAATAGCAGAAAAATTATTCACCAGGTTGTTACCCACCAAGAGGGTGGTGATAAACCGAGCGCGTTTCTCCAGTACCAGGGTAAAAATCCTTGTCGGGTCTCCTTGCTCTTTAATTAGAGCCCGGAGTTTGAAATTGTCCAGTCCTGTAATTGCGGTTTCAGAACCTGAGAAGAATGCCGAAAGCAAAAGCATTAATCCCAATACCGCAATATCGAGCCAAATACTTCCCAAGAGGGGGCCGATCTCAGAGGTAGCTAGAATGTAGGATTGAACGGGTAAAGAAATCACAGGATTTTGTAAAGAGCAAAAGGTAAAAGGCAAAAGGTAAAAGAAAATATTTCTCTATTACCTTTTTCTTTTTACTTTTTTACTTTAACTCCTCGCTCCTGTTGTCCCCCGCTATAACTGTACCCAGTTTAGCGGCGGGATGAAAGGCAGGGAGATTGTAGGCTTCGCCGTGAGCCTCAGCCGAACGGTACGGAAATCTCCAAATCTTTATCTTTGTGGATATTTTACTGAAATGTGTATAATGCAGTAAGGAGGTAAGGAGATGCTGCATACTGCCATCAAGGTTCGACTTGATCCAACATTAGAGCAACAAGCCCTACTGTCTCAGCACTTTGGCTGTGCCAGATGGTGGTGGAACTATGGTCTAAATAAGTCAATAGAGACTTATAAAGAAACGGGTAAAAGCCTTGGTCAGTCAGCACTCAACGCCTTTTTACCAAAACTCAAGAAAGCCGAAGAAACGCTTTGGTTGTCTGAATGCTACAGCCAAATCTTGCAGGCAACAACGCTCAACCTCACAACTGCCTATAAAAACTTTTTTGCAGGTCGTGCGAGGTTCCCGCGTTACAAGTCAAAGCACGGTAAGCAATCAATTCAGTATCCTCAAAATGTCAAGATACTTGATGGATTTGTTCAGTTTCCGGGTAAGGTCGGCAAAGTTAAAGCCAAGCTGCACAGGAACATAGAAGGAACAATTAAAACCGTAACGGTCAGTTTAGATCCTTCTGGGAAATACTTTGCATCAATATTGACGGAGAGTGAAGGCGACAATCCAGCCGTTTCAACGGAAGGTAAAGTAATTGGGATTGACTTGGGATTGACTCATTTTGCCATTACGAGCAATGGCTGCAAAGTTTCTAAGTATGATAATCCTAAGCATCTAGCCAAACACGAGAAAAACCTCAAACGCAAGCAGCAAAAGCTGGCTAAAAAACAGAAAGGAAGTAAATCAAGGAACAAAGCCAAAAAGATTGTAGCCGCATTGTACGAACGGGTAGCTAAATCCCGTCAGGATTTTCTACACAAGCTTTCCCGAAAGCTCGTCAATGAAAACCAAGTTGTCGTAGTAGAGAATCTTAATGTCAAAGGCATGGTACGCAATCACAATTTAGCTAAAGCCATATCTGATGTGGGATGGGGAACCTTTATTAATTTCCTAGCTTACAAGCTAGAGAAAAAAGGTGGCAAGTTGGTTGAAATTGACCGTTGGTTCCCCAGTTCTAAGCTCTGCTCTAATTGCTATTACCAGATTGATAAGTTACCGCTCGATATTAGGGAGTGGATTTGTCCTAATTGCGGTACTTGTCACGACCGTGATGGTAACGCCGCAACAAATATTAGAGCGGAAGGCATCAGAATACTACAGACGGATGGAACAGCCGTTTTTGCTAACGGAGGGGGAGTAAGACCAAAGATTGGACGCAAGTCTGTTCTGAGGCATTCTTCTGTGATGTTAGAAGCCCACACTATAATCGCTTCGATTTAGTGTGGGTAGTTCACAGTAATTCTCCTGTTTCTTGCAGTGAGTGCAGACGCCGATAAATCCCCTTGCGGCGCAAGAGTTCAGTATGGTTACCAACTTCGACGATCTGTCCGCGATCGAGAACTACGATTTTGTCTGCTTCGCGAACGGTACTGAGTCGGTGGGCGATCACGATCGCAGTACGAGTGCCTAATATACTACGCATGGCCAACTGGATCGATCGCTCTGATTCGTAGTCTAGGCTGGATGTCGCTTCATCGAAAATCAGAACGTCTGGTTCGACTAAAAGCGCCCTAGCAATTCCCAAACGCTGTCGCTGTCCGCCAGATAAGCGGACTCCCCGCTCTCCGACGATCGTATAGTAACCTTGGGACATCTGCTGGATTACTTCGTCTACTCTGGCAATGCGGCAAGCTTCCTGCACCTGCTCGAAACTGGCATTAGAATTGCCGTATCTCAAGTTATCCAGTAAGGTGCCGTTGAAGATATCTACCTCTTGGTGGACAATGGCTAATCTGCGTCGATATCCTGTGGCATCCAGAGTGCGAATGTCTTCTCCATCTATTAAAATTCGCCCTTGGTTTGGTTCAAAATACCTAAACAGCAGCTTCACTAAGGTAGATTTACCAGATCCCGATCGGCCCACTAGCGCCACAGTTTGACAAGGCTCTATCAGCAAGTTGATGTTTTCCAACACTTGACGGCTAGAGTCGTACCCAAAACTCACCTGGCAAAATTCTACTTTGCCAGTAAATTTATAAGCTGTGGTGTTGGGAGACGAGCTTAATCCAGATGGGAAAATCTCAACAGAATCTTGTCCAGATGGCTTCTGTATAAATTCGTGAAAACTGAGCATGGAAGCATATCGACGGGCAAAAATTTCTGCCAATTGGCTGAGCGGTTCCACTTCGGAGTATGCCATGCTCGATACAGTTAAAGTGGTTATGAAATGTCCCAGTGAAATCTTACCTCCAACTGTGGCTGCCAGAGTCAAACCCAGTACCATAAATACACAAAACTGAACGACGGTTCTTTGCCAAGTGTTTAGCTTGACGTAACCTTTGTGTATGCGGTAGTCAACCACTTTAAATTCCCGATAGAAGCGCGAGCGTTGTCGTTTCAGTTCTTGGGTTTCGGTAGCAAAGGCTTTAACTGTTTTGATGTTTGTGATGATTTCAGAGGTGCGGCTTTCTGTATCTTCAGTGTATTTGTCCAGTTTTTCTTCTATTTTTATTATCCTTTTCAAATCTTTGATACTGAAGCTGAGAATAAATACAAAGGAAATCAGGAATAAAATGGCAATTCGCCACTCGATAAACCAAATCATTACAAATATTCCCAATACTCGGAATAGTTTGGGAATCATTTGTCCTGCGATTTCGGGGTAACTCCAGGTGTGGTTGGCAATGCCTCTAGCTACTTTTCCGGCAATGCGTCCGGGGTTGTTTTCGTCGTAGAATTCTAGGGGGAGGGTGAGGATTTTTTCCAGGGCTTTTTGAGAATTATCCCGACGGGAACGCAGGGCTATATCCCAATGAAACCAGGCGCTTAGCCAAGGTTGAATGGGCGCTCTCACCACGGTTACTAAAAAGATTAAGCTTAATAGGACAGCCAGGGATAAAAACTGGTTTGCAGGCATCCCGGTGAGTGCAGATGCTGCTGCGATCGCTTTTTGCAATGGCCCATCGACTGGTTGTGCGGACAGGACGTTTAAAATCTGCCCAATGGTGTAAGGAACCGCGAGGTCAAGGATTTCAAAGGCGCTGGCTGCGGCAATACTAAAGAGCGCGATCGCCTTATATGGCTGATAGTATCTGACAATATCTCGAAAATTTGCCATGAAGCGGGTTTGGAACAACGATCGATCCCAGATCTTAGAGTTATGTTTTGCTGGGCTTTCTGTATTATATATGTAGTATTAGTCTATTTGTCTGCCAAAGGGTGTATATTCTCAACCCGATCAGAGACGATATATCTTACACAGAGAAGTTTTCACCTAAATTGACGTTCATGGCAGACCCAATTCCAAATAATCGCACCCAAAACCCTAAAAGATCCAAAACAGTCAGTCCCGAACAATACGATCGACTGAAAGCAGAGATTGCTGCGCCTTACCGAGGTCTAAGACAATTTATATACTTCGCTTGCGGCGCTTCGGGTTTTATCGGTGCGATCGTCTTCTTGGCTCAGTTAGCGGCTGGTCAAGAAGTTGGCTCGGCTTTGCCTAATTTAGCTCTCCAAGTGGGTGTAGTGGCGCTGATGATTTGGCTATTTCGCTGGGAACAACGATCGGCGCGAAGGTCGAGAACAAAAAAAAGCTAGTTTAGTTTCTGAGTAACTATACTCATTCAAGCGCAACTTTGTGGTATTCAATCTTTTACCACAAAGTTTTGCAAAACGCAAGATAAACGACATAAAATTTTACTAATTGTAATATTTGGAGAGAAACAGCAAAAAATATAAAGAAATTATTACGAAATTTATGTTTGCGGATAGTATGTGTGAATATAAAAATTGTTCAAACGGGGTCAGCCAATTTATAGACCCTGAACATAAAACCACTACTAAACGTTTAAATGGGGTCAGCTAGCCTAAAGACCCTAACGATATCAAAACCTTGACAATTCTTTAAAGTCATGGTAAAAGCGTCAGACCTCAACATCCTGAGATCTGGCGCTTTATTTTTGAGTTGGGGCAGATGCAGTGAACCAGAAACCCGGTTTCTGTAGAACCTGCAATACCTTATGGCATCAAAAAAAATTAATTTTCAGATTTCAGATTTAATTTCAATCGATCAAATCTAAAATCTAAAACCTAAAATTCTTTCTACCCCCCGATTATGTACGGCGAAGGAATAGCTTGAGCGCGTCCGGCGTTGACAAGTGCCTGGTAGACAAAAGCCGCAACGTCTGCGCGAGTTGCCACTTGGTTGGGATTTAAAAAATTCTGCTGTGGATAGTTAACCACCAACTTCTGCTGAGTTGCTGCCGCCACTGCTGGGGCTGCATAGTTAGGAATTTGATCTGCATCTTTGAAAAAGGAAAGCACGTTTGTATTTCCTGGAGGCAACTTTAAACCACTGGCAAGGGAAACGAGAGCTTGAACTCTAGTGATTTCCTGTAGCGGCCTAAAAACGCGACCCTCATAGCCAGAAAGAAAACCACCCTGGTAAGCCCCTTGAATAGCTTGATTAGCCCAGAAATTCCTAGCGACATCAGTAAAGTTTATGGCGGGGCGAGTCGCCGTGGGAGAAAAAGCTTTGTTGATGATGACGGCGAACTGAGCGCGGTTAACTGGCTCGCGGGGACGAAAAGTGCCATCGGAAAATCCGGCAATAATACCTTTGGCAGCGAGAGCTTCGATATAAGGTTTAGCCCAGTGACCCTCGATATCGGCAAAAGCCGAAGATCCACCCCCTGCTGGCGGCTTTACCTCGGCAGCAACGAAATCCACTTGACCGGAAATACGGCTGCGATTGATGTCGTTGCCAACAGCGACGATAGTATTGCTGGTAGTTGCATTGTGCAGGTCAAGTTTACCGTTGTTACGAATAATGTTGTTGCCTGGGTTGCTTGCCGTTCCGAGATCGGGTTGAGCGTTAATGGTTACCACGACCCCATCCCGTGTGTTGTTTTGAATTAGGTTGTTACGCAGCACGGGGCGAGCGGAATCGTTGATATAAATACCGTCGGTGTTTTGGATAATGCGGTTTTCGACAACTAAAGGAGATGCTGTACCGCCGATCGCAATCCCAAAGCCGGTACTCTGAAATAAGTTAGCGCGAATTTCTCCAGCGGCAGAACGAGCAATTGAGATGCCGTTGCCATCGTTACGAGTAAACAGGTTATTTTGAATCTTGGGTGTACCGTTACCAGTGACAAAAACGCCTTCTCTCTTACTATCGCTGAAGGTGTTATTGCCGATCGTGGGATTAGTCGATTCTACCCACACACCAGTACCCCGTTTATTTGGATTGGTAATAGTCAAACCTGTTATCTGGCTTTCTGTCTCGGCAAGTATGGTAACGTCTTGACGGGAAAATGTGGGACTGATGTACTGACCCCCACCAATAATAACGATGCCCTGACCCTTGGTGGATTCGTCACCGCGTAGAGTGATACCGCGTTTGATTACCAGCGGAAAAACTTCGCCGGTTTCTGCTGTGTAGGAACCCGGCGCTAGTTGAATAGTAGTGCCCGGTTGCGCTTGTCCAAGGGCGAAAGTAATCGTGCGGTATGGCGTAGCTTGGCTGTTGCTAGTACCTGCACTGTCGTTGCCGGTTTGGGGATTGATGTAAAGAATGTTTGCACTAGCTGGGGTTTGCGCTATTTGCAAAGGTGCTGATTTGGTATTTGCCCAGGCTGGTTGAGATATTAGCCCACTGGCAGCAGAAAGCAAGTAAAGTGCTGCTAGTCCAATGGGTATAACAAATGCAATGGGTTTGGCAGAAACGACGCGATCGATATCACAAGAGGAATGTTTATTCATCTGAATGCTTATGCTATGCTCAA
Organism: Argonema galeatum A003/A1; assembly: GCF_023333595.1. Lineage (GTDB taxonomy): Bacteria > Cyanobacteriota > Cyanobacteriia > Cyanobacteriales > Aerosakkonemataceae > Argonema > Argonema galeatum. The sequence continues at coordinate 76,565 of NZ_JAIQZM010000010.1, read as the reverse complement.
TTCCTGTGCTTTAGGGATATGGAATCATCCTCTGGTTTGAGGATAGTTGAAATGGTCGTCAGTCTCAAAGGTGTGCTACAAATCTGAGGACAATTTCCTCACTTGCCAAGTTCCGCTTTGGATGGATGTCCAGCCTGCACCGTTAGCCAACAGAGACTTGAAATTATATCATGAATGGTGTAATTTACGCAAGGAATAGCACCTAAAATTTAGCTGCCTTGACGTAAAATTTGACGCTTCCTTGTCCAGCTATGCGCTGCGATCGCCCACACCAGTCCCGTACTAACGTGAGTTCGATGGAGTCCGATCGCTTCATTGATGGGTTCTCGCTCGGTGGGCGATCGCTTCATTGATGGGCTCTCGCTCGGTGGGCGATCGCTTCATTTGTGCTAGCATCAAATCTCAAATTATGATTTAATCAGTTTCAGCAAGAATAGAAATTTAATCCCAAAGATATTAGAGAGCTAGGTGGGCTTTTATGGAATACAAATCCTCGCACTTAGACAAAAGGCGAAATTTTTTGTGATGTCGATGATTTTTGTCAATTGTTTGAGCCACTATTAGTACAAATGCTCTTACCAGAAGTGGTCGGTCAACACCTGCCCAAATCTCAATTAGAGTTGAGTGAAATCATGACATCGAAAAGTAGCGAATTTCATGGTAAACTTAGTAGCCGGAATGATCGCTTATACTTATCAACCAGAGCAACCATCATTATATGACCTTGAAGAATCACTTTACTATTTTCAATAAAGTACACTTTCTTCAATAAACATTAAATATCAAAAGCTGATTCCCTCTTGTTAAGGGACTGATAGCTTGTGGCTTCGCCGTGAGCGTCAGCGTTCGACTGAGTTTCGACAAAGCTCAACTTCCGCGCTCACGCCGAAGTCCGAACGGTGTTTTTCTGTGAATTGTGACCACCCCATACGCTTAAATTTCCCATCGAACTCACGTTAAATTAACCATTGCCGCTAAATAGTCAGAGACGAAGCAACCTTAGCACCTCGCCTCTATGTAACAATCTTCTTGACTACTCCTCAAATCCCCCAGAAAGATCGAGAATCCGTTAGCCGATTCAGGTAAGGATACACAGACTTACCTGAATCGGCCACATTATTATTGGGGCTTGTTATCTTTCGATTTGAAGATGAGACAACAGATAGCCACGCCACCCGCAACAAACCCAACGATGGGTGGCGCAGAATACAGAGTAATGATGGCAGAGGCGATATTCAGCAGTTCTAGCAATAACTTGAGATCTACTTCTTTTCTCATCCTCTTTGAGATGATTTGCAGGAGTTGGGTGAAAAACAGGCGGTTTCGTGTTTTCATGGCTGTATCTCATATCGACTTAATTCCATGAAAACCGCCTCAGTGCTGAGTTCAGCGCTGAAAATCTCTGACTCAGTGCCGACTTAATGCCAAGTTAGTGCTGACTTGCTCAAAAAAGGGGTTATGCTCTAGAAAGATATTCTGTCAATAATTCATGTCGCGTTCCATTTGGGTTCGTCAAGAATTAATCCCGCAAGTTAAACAGGCGGTTAAGAAAAATGGTTTTCCAACCCAGAAAGATGTAGCACTACATTTGGCGCTCGCTGAATCTACTGTCCAAAATTTCCTCAACGGCAGACCTGTTGATTCAGCCAATTTTTACGAATTTTGCCGGGTTTTAAACTTAGAATGGCAAGATGTCGCTGATCTAGGGCAACTCAATGGCGATGATTCATCTCCACCTCCCAAGGAAGATCGGAAAGAAAAGAGAAACCCAGCCGATAAAATTCCCTTTGTGTTACCGCAACTGGATGTGTCTACCTTCACTGGAAGAACGGAGCAGTTAGATAAACTCAAACAATTGTTGAGCGATCGCCAGGGGGCGAAAATATGTAGCATTGTGGGGTTAGCTGGCGCGGGAGGAATTGGTAAATCTGCCCTGGCTTGCCACTTTGCTACTCAATATAAAGATGATTTTCCCGATGGGGTAATTGGATTACGGGTGGATGGCAAGGAGCCAGACGCGATCGCCCGCGAGTTTGCCCGTCGCTGTGGCGAGGAACTCGATCCGGAGGATGAACGGGATGCCGCCACCCTAATGCAAGAGGTTTTTGCACATCGTCGGATGCTGCTGATTTTCGACAATGCTGACAGCACCAAGATCAGAATTTTGCGTCCGGGGGGCAACCGATGCGCGGTGATTATTACTACCCGCGATCGCCAACTGCCCATTAACTTAGATATTCCAGAGGAAGGCAGAATTGACCTTACGCCATTGTCAGAGACCGATGCTCTGGTATTGCTAGAGCGGCTTTTAGGTCAACAACGGGTGACTGCTGAACGGGAAGCGGCTCAAGAAATTATCCGATTGGTGGGTTATTTACCCCTTGCCTTGCAAATCGTGGGGGCGGCGTTACTACTCAGAGGAGAACGTCGTCTCTCGGACTATGGCACTTCATTGCGCGAAGAGCGATCGCGACTGGGAAGGCTAAAGGTTCGCGGAGATGAACATCTCAATGTCCAAGCGTCCCTGTCTCTGAGCTTGGAAATGCTCGAACCGGAGGAGATTGATTTTTTTGCCTGTCTGAGTGTTTGTGCTGAGGATGGATTTTCTTTGCGATCGGCAATGGTGGCGGGTGGATGCGAGGATGAGTTTCTAGCCCAGGATTATCTGGATTATCTCTACCGCCTTTCTCTACTCAACTATTCTGATATAGGAGAAAACCGCTTCGTATTTCACCCACTCATTCGCTTGTTTGCAGGGGAACTCTCAGAGAAACAGCAATTGAAAGAATTAGCAGCAGCACGACACGCTGAGTTTTATATTGAGTGGGTTAAGTCTGGGGATGTAAATGATTCGGTTGTAGCTTCGGCGATCGCAGAAGAACTCGAGGAAATTATCTTAGCGGCGAACTGGATGCAGCGCCAGGAAACAGCAGATTATGAATTTGCCAAATGTCTGCAACCGTTTTTTGAACAGTACGGCTATTGGAAGCAAGCGGTTGTGCTGATGTCGAGGATGCAACGGTTAGCAGAATGCCTGAATAATTGGGATTTTGCCGTTAAATTCCGAATTCAAGAGGCAAAATATCTATCTCTCCAAGGTGAATTTTCTACGGCTGAAAAGGTTTTGGCAGCGATTCCAGAAATTCTTGGTCGAATTGAAGTTGTAAGCACTCGTCAGCTTTTCGAGGCAAAGTGGCTGACGACTTTGGGAGGCATACTGCAAAAGCAAGGACGCACTGAAGAAGCCCTAGATGTTTTCCAGCGCAGTGTTGAGATTGATGAAGCACTCAAAGACCAACGTTCCCTTGCCATTGGACTCAACCGTTTAGGCGCATTACTTCAACAACTCGGACGTAACGAAGAAGCTCTAAGGGCTTTCCAGCGTCAAGTTGACATCAGCGAAGCACTCAATGACCAACGACAACTTGCCATTGGACTTAACTGCTTAGGCGGATTACTTCAACAACTCGGACACACCAAAGAAGCCCTAAGTGCTTTCCAGCGCTGCATTGCCATCAGTGAAGCACTGAAAAATCAACAACAACTTGCCATTGGACTCAACCGTTTAGGCGGATTACTTCAACAACTCGGACGCACTGAAGAAGCCCTAAGCGCTTTCCAGCGCCACATTGCCATCAGCGAAGCACTCAAAGACCAACGACAACTTGCCATTGGACTCAACTGCTTAGGCGGATTACTTCAACAACTCGGACGCACTGATGAGGCGGTAAGTATTTTCCAGCGTCAAGTTGACATCAGCGAAGAACTCAAAGACCAACGACAACTTGCCATTGGACTCAACCGCTTAGGTTGGTTACTTCAAGAACTCGGACGCACTGATGAGGCAGTAAGTGTTTTCCAGCGTCAAGTTGACATCAGTGAAGAACTCAAAGACCAACGACAACTTGCCATTGGACTCAACCGCTTAGGTTGGTTACTTCAAGAACTCGGACGCAC